>NZ_VSMK01000571.1 GCF_011682075.1 Nitratidesulfovibrio liaohensis | reverse complement strand
AAGCATAACCACGCTGTCGGGCGGCGAGCGCCAGCGCGCCGCCATCGCGCGGGCCATCCTGATGCGGCCAAAGGTGCTGCTGGCCGACGAGCCCACGGGCAACCTCGATGCGCGCACCGGCGACGTGGTGGCGCGCCTGCTGCTTGATCTCAATCGGGAACTGGGCATGACGCTCGTCATCGTTACCCATAACCGCGAATTGGCAGACATCATGGGCAGATGCCTAGAACTCAGAGCCGGAGAGCTGTATGACCAGACTCGCTAGATGGGGGCGCATCCTTGCGGTGGCCCTGCTTGTGCTCGCACACGCGGCAACCTCTCCGGCCCAGACGCCGAGGGATACCACCGTCATCGTCCTGCCCTTCCAGGTGAATGCCGGACCGGACCTCGAATATCTCAACGACGACCTGCCGGAACTCATTTCGCAGCGCCTGGTGGCGCGCGGGCTTACCGTCATTGCCCGGCAGGACACCCAGGCCCTGGTGCGCGCCCAGCACGTGACCAACCTGGACGTGTCCACCGCGCGCGACCTGTCGGTTCTGGCGGGCGCGGGCGTTGCCGTTTACGGCAGCTTCAACCAGGTGGGCGAAGGCTTCAGCATCGACGTGCGCGTGGTGGACGCCCTGGGCATCCGCGCCGCGCGCCCCTTCTTCATCCAGAAGGAAGGGCTGATCAACGTCCTGCCCGCCGTGGACGAACTGGCCGAGCGCATCTCGTCCGACCTGTTGCGCCGCAACACCCTGTCCGACGTCAAGGTGCGCGGCACCAAGGTGCTGGACCCAGACGTGGTGCTGATGCGCCTGACCACCCGCAAGGGCGACCCGGTGGACCCGGCCGCCATCAACCGCGAAGTGAAGCGCATCTGGGATCTTGGCTACTTCAGCGACGTGCAGGCCAACGTGGAGCAGGACGGCGAAGGCCTGGTCCTCGTGTACACGGTGCAGGAAAAGCCGCGCATCGAAAACGTTACCGTAGAGGGCTCGGACAAGGTGGACGTGGACGACATTCTTGCCGCCATGAGCACCAAGACCGGTTCGGTCCTCAACGAAAAGCTGCTTGCGCAGGACCTGCAGAAGGTTACCGAACTCTACCGCAAGGAAGGCTACTACCTGGCCAAGGTTTCGCACCGCATAGATTCGCGCGCGGGCGGGACGGGGGCCAGCCTGGTGCTGAAGGTGGAGGAAGGCAAGAAGCTGTACATCAAGAAGGTGGCCTTCGAAGGTGTTGAAAAGCTGGATGCCGACGACCTGAGAAAGCAACTGGCGCTGTCCGAGCGCGGCATGTTCTCGTGGATCACCGGGTCCGGCGTGCTCAAGGACGAACATCTGGAGCGCGATTCCGCCGCCATCACCGCCTACTGCATGAACCACGGCTACCTCGACGCCATGGTGGCCTCCCCCAAGGTGGACTACGAAGAGGACGGCATCATCGTCACCTTCGCCATCAAGGAAGGCCCGCGCTACAAGTTGGGCGAGGTGACTTTCGCTGGCGACCTCATCGAGCCCGACACCCGCCTGGCCGAAATCGTCAAGCTGGACGACGTGAAGAAGGAAGACGGGTTCTTCCGCTTCAACGTGATGCAGGAAGACAACAAGGCCCTTACCGATTTTTACGCCGACTACGGCTATGCCTTCGCCGAGGTGACACCCCGCACCAGGAAGCACGAGGACGAACCCGTGGTGGACGTGGCCTACACCGTGAGCAAGCGGCAGAAGGTGTACATCCGCCGCGCCCTGGTGGAAGGCAACGACAAGACCCGCGACAACGTCATCCTGCGAGAACTGCGCATCACCGACGGCGACATGTTCGAGGGCAAGAAGCTGCGCCGCAGCGCGGAACGCCTGAACAAGCTGCAATACTTCGACAGCGTGTCCACCGAACTGGTGCCCACCGAGCATGAGGATGAAGTGGACCTGAAGGTCAAGGTGAAGGAAAAGAACACCGGGGCGTTGATCGGTGGCGTGGGTTACTCCACCTACTACGAGTTCGGCGTGTCCGGCACCATCATGGAGCGCAACCTGTTCGGCAAGGGCTACCAGACCTCGCTGATGGCGTTGTTCTCCGGTCGCCGCACCGCCTACCAGTGGTCTTTCACCAACCCGCGCTACAACGATACCAACCTGTCGGTGGGCTACGACGCCTACAACATTCGTGACGAGTTCACGGACTTCAGCAAGAACACCATCGGCAACACCATCCGCTTTGCCTACCCCATCGGGGAATACACCACCGTGGGCTGGGGTTACCGACTCGACTTCTACAAGCTGTACGACATCGAGGACGACGCCGCCAAGATCATCAGGGACCGCGAAGGCGATAACGTGTCCAGCGTCGTGCATGGCCGCGTCACCCGCGACACCACCGACAGCCGCGATAACCCGACCCGGGGCAATATCACCAAGATATTCACCGAATACGGCGGCGGCCTCCTGATGGGTGACGACAACTTCTTCAAGCCTACGGCCCAAACCGAGCAATACTACCAGATTCGTCCCAACCACGTGCTGCACGGACGCATGCGCGGCGGCGTGGTGCTGGAAACCAAGGATGGCGAGGAAGTCCCGGTGTTCGAACGCTTCTACATCGGCGGCATCGACTCCATCCGCGGTTACAGTTCCAAGGATATCTCCCCGCGCGACCCGGATACCGGCGACCGCATCGGCGGCGACCGCATGGCCTTCGCCAACATGGAATACATCTGGGTGTTCCATTCCGAACTTGGCCTTGCCCTGGTGCCGTTCTTCGACATCGGCTTCAACTCCGACTCGCGGGCGGAATTCAACTGGGACGACGAAATCAAGAAGTCGGTGGGCCTGGAATTGCGGTGGCGTTCGCCCATGGGCGATCTGCGCTTTGCCTACGGCTACCCGCTTGATGAAAACCGCGAAGGCGACAAGACCAATGGTCGCTTCGAGTTCTCCATGGGCCAGTTCTTCTAGCCTGCGGAGACGCCCAACGGGGCGGTGCATCATACGCAACATGACGGGGCGCGGCGCAGGCCGCGCCCCGTTTGCGTGGCAGGCGGCAGCGCGCGGCGGCATGCCCTGTGGGCGCCGGATGCCGCTCGCCGACCGTGGCGGATAGCTCGTCCCTGCGTGCGGCGTTTGTCGGCAGGCGTGTTCGGCATATCTGCCCGGCGGGCCCGCACGCGGGTACCTGTTGCCAACGATGCGTGGGTTGCGGTAGGGTTTGCCGCCGCCGCAGCCCGTCCGGGGTGCTGCAGGCCGCACTGCGCCGTGGCCGCCCGGCGGAACCCAGGAACGGACATGCACAGGTTTTTCGCCCTCCTTCTGCTTTCCCTCACATTCGCTTGCTGCATCACCCTTCCCGCTCCGGCGAAGGCTGGCGATGCCGCGTCCGCATATGCCGCCGCAAAGAAGGAACTGGAGTCCCTTAAGCGGGACGCGCGGCGCGGTGCGCTGCGCGAACCGTGGGAGCGCGTGGTGTCCCGCTTCGACGCCACGGTCCGCGAGCATCCGCGCTGGGCCAACGTGCCGGCCGCCATGTTCCACGGCGCGCTGGCCATGGAGGAACTGGCCAGCCGCTCGTTCCGCCCCGCAGATTTCGAGGACGCCGCCCGTCGCTTCGAGCGTGTGGCCGCCAAGTACGCGTGGCATGTTCTGGCCGACGACGCGCTGCTGCATGCGGCGGACATCCGGGGCAACCGCCTTGGCGATGCCGTGGCCTCGCGCAAGCTGCTGGACACCATTCTGACCCGCTATCCCAGCGGCGACATGGCCGACCCCGCCCGCGATCTGCTGGCGGCACTTTCCGGCGGGCCCGGCGGCGATGCGCCCAAGGTGCCGGTGGCCGTGGGACGGTCCGGCCGTCTGGAGCAGGACGACGACGTGCCCGCCTCGGCGGCGGGTGATTCCGCACGGTCTGCGGGCGGCGGGGTGGCGGTGGCCTCTGCCTCGGACGGCGTTCCCGCTCCCAAAGCGCCAGCCAAGGCAAAAAAAGGCGCGCGCAGCGACCCGGCCAAGGCCGCGAAGCTGTACGCAGAGGCCCGCAAGGAACTGGATGCCGTGCGCGGCGATGCCAAACGGGCGGCCCTGCGCGAGCCGTGGCTGCGCGTGATGGCCTTGTACGAGGGCGCCCGGGATGCTGCGCCGGAAGGGGACCTGGCCCCCAATGCCGCCTACGGCATGGCCGTGGCGCAAGAGGAACTGGCCGCGCGCTCGTGGCGCAAGGACGATTTTCTCGCGGCGGTGACCCGCTACAATGAGGTGGTGGCCGCCTATCCCGATGATTCGTTGGCCGACGATTGCATGCTGCGCGCCGCGCGGTTGCGGGCCACCCGCCTGGACGACGCCGACGGGGCGCACCAGTTGCTGGAAGCGCAGCTGCGCCGCTACCCCAAGGGCGACATGGCCGGAGAGGCCCGCGCCCTGCTGGCGGACCTGACCGCCGCGCACATCACGGCATCTGTCCAATCGGGCCCGTCTGGTTCAGCAGTTCCATCTGGACAGTCGGGAAAGGCTGTGTCTCCTGCCGCCCCCGCCCCTGCCCCCGCGCGTGCGGGCAGGCCCGCCGTGCTGCGTCAGGTGTCGTGGCGGGCGGACAACGACCGGGCCACCATCACCATCGAACTTTCGCGCGAGACGGAATGGCGCAGCCAGTATGCCGCGCCGGACAACGGCGCAGGCCGCCCGCCGCGTCTGTACATCGACTTTTCCGATGCCCTGCCCGACGACGCGGTGAAGCCCGGCGCCAAGGTGTCCGGCGCGCTGCTGACGCGGGTTCGTTCAGACCAGCCCTCGTCCGGCCACACCCGGGTCATCCTGGATTTCAGGGCGCTCCGGCGGTACAAGGTGCAGGCCGTGCGCAACCCGTACCGGGTGGTCATAGAGGTGGGCGCCACAGATGCGGCCCTGCCCGATGGCCAGCGGCCCGACGATTCGCGGGTGTCCGTGCCCGTGCGCGAGGCGGACAAGGCCGCGCCGTCCACCCCGCCCAAGGACCTGGTGGAGCAACTGGGCCTGACCGTGCACACCGTTTTGATCGATGCGGGCCACGGCGGCAAGGATCCCGGTGCCATGGGCAACGGCATCGTCGAACGCAACCTGACCCTGAAGATGGCCAGAATGGTGGGCGAACGCCTGCGCCGCATGGGCTTTTCGGTCCTCTACACCCGCGACAGGGACGTGTTCGTGCCGCTGGACAAGCGCACTGCCTTCGCCAACGACAAGAAGGCCGACCTGTTCCTGTCGCTGCACGTCAACGCCAACAACGATCCGCGCATCTGCGGCTTCGAGACCTACTACCTCGACCTTGCGCGAACGGACAGCGCCACCCGCGTGGCCGCGCGTGAAAACGCCGTCAGCGAGAAAAGTCTCAGCGATCTGCAATTCATCCTCACCGACCTCATGCTCAACGCCAAGACCCAGGAATCGCGCGACGTGGCCAATTTCGTGCAGGATTCCGCCCTTGGGCGGCTGCGGCGCGACGGTTTTCCCGCCCATGACAACGGCGTGCGTTCTGCCCCGTTCTACGTGCTGATGGGGGCGCGCATGCCCTCGGTGCTGGTGGAGCTTGGCTACTGCACAAACCCGGACGAGGCGCGCCGCCTGAACTCGGAAAAGTACCTTTCCACCCTGGCCGACGGCATCGCCGAGGGCGTGGCATCGTACAAGCGCAAACTCGCCCGTTTTTCACAGTGATGTCGCACCGCTTGACGCCCCATCGACAAGGGGATAACTGACCGCGAACCCCTGCATATCGCGCCCCCTGGCGCGGCATGCGGCAGGCACCGGGGGAACGGTGCCGGCCTGACGTCGGGCGGCGTCCGGCAGTGCTTGGGGTGCCCGCGAATCGGTATCTGCCGCATCGCATTCATTGCAAGCTACGCCGGTTTCCGGCTGCCACTCATCCAAGGTGCTTTCAAAGGAGTCGCTTCGCATGCGTAGAGTTCTCATCCTGGCCGCGGCCTTCGTCCTTGCCTGGACCACCGGTGCCGTTGCCGCCGACATGAAGATCGCCATCGTCAACATGCAGGCCATCGCCTCCCAGAGCGAAGCCGCACAGGACGCCCAGAAGAAGATGAAGGCCACCTTCGGCGCCGAGAGGGACCAGCTGGAAAAGCAGGCCAACGACCTGAAGAAGAAGGCCGAGGACATGAAGGTCCAGTCTGCGGCCCTGTCCGCCGAAGCGAAGGAAGACAAGAAGGTGGAATTCATCCGCCTGAAGCGCGACCTTGAGGACAAGACCCGCGCCTTCGCCCGCAAGGTGGAATCCGCAGAAATGCGTGTGCGCCAGGAAATGGCCGCCATCATCCTGAAGGCCGCCAAGGACTACGGCGAAAAGAAGGGCTACACCCTGATCCTCGACGGCGCCGCTGCCGGCGTGGTGCATGCCGACAAGACCATCGACGTGACCAAGGAACTTCTGGAAGAAGTGAACCGCGTGTACCGCGCGGGCAAGAAGTAGCGGGGGGCTGATGGCCAGACTGCTTTCCGAGTTGGCGGGGCTGCTGGGGCTCGAACTGCGCGGTGAAGACCGCGAGATCGTGGGCGTGAACACCCTTGAGGCGGCAGGCCCCGCCGAGGTGAGCTTTCTGGCGAACCCCAAGTACACCCATCTGCTGGCGAACACCCGCGCAGGCGCGGTGATCGTGGCGGCAGAGCATGCGGACGCCGTGCCGTGCGCCCTCGTCAGTGCCAATCCGTACTTCGACTTCGGGCGTACCCTGGCCCTGTTCTCCAGGCCGCAGGGCTGCCTTTCAGGCGTGAGCGACATGGCGTTCGTGCACCCCGAGGCGGAACTGGGCGAAGGCTGCACCGTCTATCCCTTTGTATTCATCGGACCCCGTGCGCGCATCGGCGCGGGGTCCGTTCTTTTTCCCGGCGTCTACGTGGGCGAGGATTGCCGCGTGGGGGCCGGGTGCCTGCTGTACCCCAATGCGGTGCTGATGGCCGGTACCGAAATCGGCAGCGGCTGCAACCTGCACGCCGGGGTGGTGCTGGGGGCCGACGGCTTCGGCTTTGCCCGCACCGACTTCGGCATCCAGAAGATTCCGCAGGTGGGCACCGTGCGCCTTGGCAGCGACGTGGAGGTGGGCGCCAACACCGCCATCGACCGTTCGGTGCTGGGCGTGACCACCGTGGGCGACGGGACCAAGATCGACAATCTGGTGCAGATCGGCCATAACGTAGAAATGGGGCGCAACTGCCTCATCGTCTCGCAGGTGGGCATTTCCGGCTCCACCAAGGTGGGTGACGACGTTACCATGGCCGGGCAGGTGGGCGTGGCCGGGCATCTTTCCATCGGCAACGGGGTGACCCTGGGGCCCAAGTCGGGTGTTGCCAAGAGCATTCCCGACGGCGAAACCATGGGCGGCGCCCCCGCCGTGGACAAGGCCACCTACATGCGCACCCTGACCGTCATGCCCAAGCTCCCCGACATGTACAAGCGCATCGGCAAGCTCGAAAAAGAGCTTGAGGAACTGAAAAAGCTCGCCGCCAAGGAATGACATGACCGACCCCGCACAGAACATCCTCGATATCCGCCAGATTCTGGGCCTTCTGCCCCATCGCTATCCCTTCCTGCTGGTGGACAGGGTGACGGAATACGTCCCCGGCGAGTACATCAAGGGATACAAGAACGTGACCATGAACGAACCGTTCTTCGAGGGGCACTTTCCCGGCGTGCCCGTGATGCCGGGCGTGCTGATCATGGAAGCCCTGGCCCAGGCCGGGGGCATCCTGGTGGTCAAGAGCACCGACACCCCCGTGGAGGACAAGCTGTTCCTGTTCACCGGCATCGAATCGGTGCGCTTCCGCAAGCCGGTCTACCCCGGCGACAAACTGGAACTGCACTGCCGCCTGCTGCGCCACAAGCTGAAGCTGTGGAAGATGGAAGGCTTCGCCTACGTGGACGGCAAGCTGGCCGCCGAGGCGGTGATGACCGCCGCCGTGACCAACAGGGAGGACATGTAGTGGCCGCGCAGGTGCATCCTTCCGCGTTCGTGCATGAGAGCGTACGGCTTGGCGACGGCGTGGTGATCGGCCCCTGCGCCGTCATCGAAGAGGATGTGGTCATCGGGGCAGATACGCGCATCGACGCCTTTGCCTCGGTCAAAAGCCACACCCGCATGGGGGCGCGCAATCACATCCACTCCTATGCCTGCGTGGGCGGCGAGCCGCAGGACCTGAAATTTCACGGCGAAATCACCACCCTGGAAATGGGCGACGGCAACACCGTGCGCGAGTTCGCCACGCTGCACCGGGGCACCGAGGGCGGCGGCGGGGTGACCCGCATCGGCAGCAGCAACCTGCTGATGGCGTACACGCACGTGGCGCACGACTGCATTCTGGGCAACGGCATCGTCATGTCCAACGGCGCGACACTGGCCGGGCACGTGCACGTGGGTGACCATGTGATCCTCAGCGGCCTTTCCGCCGTGCATCAGTTCGTGCGCATCGGCGATCACGCCTTCGTGGGCGGCATGAGCGGCATCGCGCAGGATCTGCCCCCGTTCATGCTGGCCGTGGGCCATCGCGCCGGGGTGCACAGCCCCAACCTGGTGGGCCTGCGCCGCATGCAGGCCTCGCGCGAGCTCATCGCCGCGCTGAAAAACGCCTACCGGCTGGTCTGGAATTCCGAGGTTCCCCGCAAGGAGGCCCTGGAACAGCTGGAATACGAGCTTGGCAACTACCCCGAAGTTCTTCTATTCGTAGAATTCATTCGCGCCAGCGAGCGCGGCATTCTGCCCGCATCGCAGGGAACGCCCGTATAGCCCGTACGGAATGCACCGGCATTCCGCCAAAGGGGGAAAGCGGGCCAGGGCCCCTTTCCCCCTTTCGCCGTTTTCTGGGGGGGGGGGCGACGAGGACAGGCGTGGCACGAATGCGGCGCCATGCCCGGCTGCACGGCAAGCATACGCACGAAACACACGCACACGGCACATACCCGCACTGGAGCAGCATGAGCAACGAATCCATCGGCATCATCGCAGGCAAGGGACAGTTTCCGGCGCTGGTGGCGCGCGGTGCGCGCGCCGAAGGGCTATCCGTGGTCATGTGCGGCTTTCATGGCCACACCGACGAGGCGCTGGAGCACGAGGCGGACGCCTTCGCCATGCTGCACCTGGGGCAGCTCGGCAAGCTCATCGACTTCTTTCGCGACAACGGGGTGCGTCGCCTGTGCCTGGCCGGGGCCATCAGCAAGCCCCGCGCGCTGGACCTGCGGCCCGACCTGCGGGCGGCAAAGGTCTTGTTCCGCCTGCGGGCCAAGGGCGACGACGCCATCCTGCGTGCCGTGATCGACGAACTGGAGTCGGAAGGGCTTGCCGTGGTGCAGCCCGCCTCGCTGGTGCCCGGCCTGCGCGCGCCCGAGGGCGTGCTGACCAAGCGCCCCCCCAGTGACGAGGAATGGGCCGACATCCGCTACGGCTGGCCCATCGCCCACGTGCTGGGGCGGCTGGACATCGGCCAGTGCATCGTGGTCAAGCGCGGCATGACCGTGGCCGTGGAAGGCATGGAAGGCACCGACGCCACCCTGCGCCGCGGCGGCGAACTGGGTGGCGAGGGCTGCGTGGCGGTAAAGGTGGTCAAGCCCGGCCAGGACGACCGCATCGACCTGCCCGCGCTGGGCGCGGGCACCATCCGGGTGCTGGCCGACTACGGCTACACCTGCCTTGCGCTGGAAGCGGGCAAGACCCTGTTCTTTGACCGCGAGGAAAGCATCGCCCTGGCCGACAAGCACGACATTTCGATCATTTCCATGCCGGAAGGGTTCATGGCGGGTGAAGAGCCCGAGGTGAACAACTGAATCCGGCGCAGCGCGCATGAGAGATTCCCTCAGGTTTCACTGCGTATTCGTCAGACCCCACGCGGGCCGGTTGCCCGCATAGATAGATGCCGTCCCAAAGGCGGCGGAGGAAACTGTAATGCGTCTTGCCCAGCGCATGGAAAGCGTGCCCCGTTCCTACATCCGCGAAATCCTGAAGGTGACGGCGCAACCGGACATCATTTCCTTTGCCGGGGGGCTGCCGCACCCGGCGTCGTTCCCGGTGGACGCGGTGGCCAGCGCGGCGGCCAGCGTGCTGGAAGAAGCCGGGCCGGAAGCCCTGCAATACACCACCACCGAGGGTTTTCCGCCCCTGCGCCAATGGATTGCCGATCGCTACAAGCGGCAAGGCATCAATGTCTCGCCCGACGACATCCTGATCACCACCGGCTCGCAGCAGGCACTGGACCTGGTGGCCAAGGCGTGCATCGACCGGGGCGGCAAGGTGGTCATGGAACGCCCCGGCTACCTTGGGGCCATCCAGTGTTTTGCCGTGTTCGGGCCGGATTTCGTCACCGTGCCCCTGACCCCGCGCGGGGTGGATACGGACGCCCTGCGTCAGGCGGCCAGGGACGCGCAGGTATTCTACGCCGTGCCCAGCTTCCAGAACCCGTCCGGCATCACCTATGACGAGCAGACCCGCCGCGAGGTTGCCGACATCATGGCCGAAACCGGCTGCCTGCTGGTGGAGGACAACCCCTACGGCGAACTGCGCTTCATGGGGCAGCATCTGCCGCCGGTGCGGGCGTACGCGAGCGCGCCGTCCGTACTGCTGGGTTCGTTTTCCAAGGTGGTCTCACCGGGCCTGCGCCTGGGCTGGGTGTGTGCCCCGCAGGAGGTGCTGAACCCCATGATCACCGCCAAGCAGGCCAGCGACCTGCACACCCCCGGCTTTACCCAGCGCATCCTGCATCGCTACCTGATGGACAACGACGTGGACACCCACATCGCCTCCATCCGCGCCCGCTACGGCGCCCAGCGCGACGCCATGGTGCAGGCCATCCGTCAGCACTTTCCGGAAGAGGTGGCCTACACCGAGCCGGAAGGGGGCATGTTCCTGTGGTGTACCCTGCCTGAAGGTATCTCCGCCGAGGCGCTGTTCCACAAGGCCATCGAACGCAAGGTGGCCTTTGTGCCGGGGCGTCCGTTCTACGTGGACGAGACCGACGACACCTTCCGCCTCAACTTCTCCAACTCCAGCCCGGAACTGATCGACGAGGGCATCGCGCGCCTCGGGCAGTGCCTGCGCGAGTATCTGGGTCGATAGCGCGGGGCGGGGCATACGGGCCGCTTGCGCATTACCCTTTTGCCCGCCGACAATGTGAACCAGCAAGGGGCGTCTCACCATGATGGTGGGGCGCCCCTTTTCCATTCGCGTCCTTTACGCCCCGGTGCGACCCAGATGCGACCCTGGTGCGCCTCAGGCAATCCCAAATGCTAGGCGGGGTAGAACTTGCCCGTGCACGAGGTGGCGTCCACGGCAATGACGGCGGTCATCTTCAGCATGTTGGGCGGGTAACCCTTGCCGGCGTGCTGCGGGGTGTACTTGGCCACAATGGCGTCAAGCACGCGGGTCACGGTGGCTGTGTCCTGCACCACCGACGCCCGGCCCCGGATGATCACGCTTTCGTAGGCGGTGTTGGTGTCGCAGGGCAGGTCGGGGTGGTGGATGAGCGAGTGCATCTTGTCCACCTCGAACCCGACCATGGGGTCGCGTCTGATGTTGTGCAGCTTTTCGCCAGCAGCCAGCCCGTGGATGTAGATGGTGCCGTCCATGACGGCGAAATGGACCGGCGTGACGTACGGGCAGCCATCGGTGCCGTTGGTGGCCAGCCTGCCCACAAGTTCCGTGTCCAGCAGGTGGGCGATCTGTTCCGGCGAGAGGGGGTGGTCTTTCATTCTTGCCTGCATGGGAACCTCCGGGTAGATGTTTTCTGTCCCCGTGCTTAGTGCAATTTTAGCCAGCATGGATAGGGACAGTTCGTTTTTTCGAAAGCGGACAGCCACGGTAAGGGCAGCCGGGCGGTGTAAGCCGAGCAGAGTTGCCCGCGCCGACAGACGTGCGCGCCGGGAGTCGGCAATTCAGCCACCGTACCGCCAGGAGTGTTTGATGCTGCACCTGGATGCCGCCGCCGATGCGCCGCTGTACCAGCAGATTTACGACCAGTTGAAGCAGGACATCCTTACCGGCGCGCTGCCGCAGGGTATGCGCCTGCCGTCCATCCGCGCCCTGGCCCGCGATCTGCGCGCCGGTAAGAACACGGTGGAAAACGCCTACGCCCAGTTGGTGCTGGAAGGGTACGTGTCGGTGCTGCCGCGTTCCGGGTACCGGGTGAACGTGATCCAGCGCGACCTGCACGTACCGGAAGGCCCTGCGGCGCAAGGATGCGGAAAGGCGGAGAATCGCGAGGAGCCCGCCGCGCACCTGCCGGACTACGATTTCCATTACGGCAATCTGGATGCCGCCACCTTTCCCTACGTCGTCTGGCGCAAGCTGCTGTTCGCGGTCATGGAGGAGGCGCGGACCGGGCGCATCGCCTCCGACGGCATGCACGTGTATGGCGATGCCCACGGCGACCTGCGCCTGCGCACCGAACTGGCGGCCTGCCTGTACCGCAGCCGGGGCGTGCGCTGTACCGCAGACCAGGTGGTCATGTGCAGCGGCCTGCAACCGTCGATCATGGCGGTAACGCGTCTGTTGCGCCGCGAGTACGACGAGGCGGAGCAGGTGCCACAGGTCGCCCTGGAAGACCCCGCCTACAGCGGGGCCAGGCGGGCCTACGAGTGCTTCGGCTTTCGCACCGTTCCCATCCCCGTCAACGGCGACGGCATCGACGTGGCGGCGCTGCGGGCGTCGTCCGCGCGGGTGGTGCACATTGCCCCGTCCCACCAGTTTCCCACCGGCGCGGTGATGCCCATTTGCCGCCGCATGGAAGTCCTCAACTGGGCCACCGAGCACGGCGCGTGGATCGTGGAGGACGACTACGACAGCGAACTGCGCTACGACGGCAGGCCCATCCCCTCGTTGCAGTCCATCGACCGGCATGGTCGGGTCATCTATACGGGAACTTTTTCCAAAACGTTGTCGCCCGGCATGCGCATGTCGTACATGGTGCTGCCCGAGCAGCTGGCGGAAAGGTTCCGCACGGTGTTCGCGGGGTTCCAGTGCACGGTGCCCTGGCTGGAGCAGGCCGTGCTGGCCCGCTTCATGTCTGAAGGGCACTGGGAGCGGCATCTGCGGCGGATATGCCTGGCCAAGAAGCGCAAGCACGATGTCTTCGTGGGCACGGCCACCCGCCTGATGGGCGATGGGGTGCGCATTCACGGGCACAACGCCGGGCTGCACCTGCTGCTGGAGGTTCCCGACGGGCCGGGCGAGGCCGCGCTGGTGGAGCGGGCGGCGGCGCACGGGGTGCGCGTGTACCCGGCATCGCCGTTCTGGGCCGATGCACGGCGGTATCCGGGCAACTGCCTGTTCATCGGGTACGGCATGCTGTCCGAGGCGGACATCGCGGCGGCCTTGGAGCGCTTGCGGCAGGCGTGGTTCCCCACCGCCGCATTGCGGGGTTGACGCGGCGTCCGCCGTTCGTAAGATGCGGATGCGATTCCGGGAAGTTTCGAAATTTCCGTTGCCTGCCCCGGCAGGGACGACACGAGCAGTTCATAACAAGGAGGGCGCATGCCCCATACCGAACATATATGGCGCAACGTGGACGCCGTGCGGCGCCAGGCACCCCTGGTGCACAGCATCACCAATTTCGTGGTCATGAACGTTACCGCCAACGCGCTGCTGGCCGCCGGGGCCTCGCCCATCATGGCCCACGCGCGCGAGGAAATGGCGGAACTGGTGAACATCGTCTCGGCGCTGGTGCTGAACATCGGCACCCTGAGCGCGCCGTGGATCGACAGCATGTTCCTGGCCGGTGCCGCCGCGCGCGAGCGGGGCATACCCGTGGTGCTCGATCCGGTGGGCGCGGGCGCGTCCACCCTGCGCACCGCCACCGCCGCGCAACTCATGGAGCGGGTGCGCCCGGCCATCGTGCGCGGCAACGGCTCGGAAATCATGGCCCTGGCCGGTGCGGCGGGGGCCACGCGCGGGGTGGATTCCACCCGCGACGCGC
>NZ_VSMK01000560.1 GCF_011682075.1 Nitratidesulfovibrio liaohensis | reverse complement strand
CCTGCGCGCCCGCATGGGCGCCGCCGCGCGGGCGCGGGTGCTGGCGGAATTCACCTGGGACGGCGTGGTCGCCCGCTGGCTGGACCTGTGGGAGGCGCTGTGGCGCCAACCCGCGCCCGGCGGGAATGGTGGCTACGTGACCGGAACGCTCGATGACGGCATGGCCGGTTCCACCACCGCCGGTGGGTCGTATGCGGAATCCGGGGGCGACATTGGCAACATGGGCGACACGGGGAGCATGGGCGCGGATGCCCTGCGCGAATTGCGCGAAGCCGTTCACCCGCTGCACATGCCGTATGCCGAGGTGTTCGGTGCCTATCCCACCGCGCAGTTCGACCGCGCCATGGAACTGCGCTGGACCCGAGCGGGCGAGGCCGTGTACCGCAAGCAGGAATTTCCCGTGCTGTACACCGGGGTGGAACGGCTGGTGCCGCCCCGGCTGTTGCAACGGCTGCTCTTTGCCGCGCGCCGGCCCGCGTCTGTCGGCCAATTGCTGGACATGCTGACGGGAGAAGGCATGGCGCAGGAGGCGGCCACTTTCCTGCTGCTGTGGGCCTTGAAGCAGGACCTTCTGGAACGCCGGGCAGCGCCGCAACCGGAACTGCCGGAGCGACCGGCATAACCGGCACGCCTGGTACGACAGGCATAACCGGCGGCACGACTGGCATGACCGGCATGCCCGGCACTACCGGCGAACTAGGCCACGCCCCACGACGGCGAGGAGGGCGCATGACCACCACGCTTCCGGCAGCACTGCATTTTCATACCCTGCTTTCCCACCGGGGCGGGGCCACGCGGGTGGCGCACATGCTGGCGCGGGGGCTTGCCCGGCGCGGTGTGGTGGTGCACCGGACCTGCGAAATCCTGGATGGCGATATTTCGGACGCGGACAGCCCCAATGGGGGCGCCGCCGTCGGTTCCGCTGACGGATATGCCGACGGCGGGGCCGTGCACGGCGTGGTGCCCGCCGCCGGAGTGGGCGGTTGCCTGATGCCCGGCATGCCCCTGCACCTGCACGCCACGCTGGACTGGACGGCCTGCCTTGGCTCCATCGTCCGGGCGGGCCAGCCGGAGCAGTTGAGCCCGTCAGGCCAGTCAGGCCAATCAGGGCAGTCGGGCATTTCCGGCGCAGCGGGCCAGGCCGCGCCGTCGCTGCCCATCGTTACCCCCGTTCCTCCCGTTCCCCCTGTGCCCTTGATCATCACCGTGCACGACTGTTCTTTGCTGACCGGCGGCTGCGTGTATCCCATAGACTGCGACGGCTGGCGTACCGGCTGTCCCGGCTCCTGCCCGCGCGGCTACCCCGACGCGGCCCCGTTGCAGGACCGCCGGGCCAGCGCACTGCGCGCC
>NZ_VSMK01000559.1 GCF_011682075.1 Nitratidesulfovibrio liaohensis | reverse complement strand
GAGCCCGGCATGACCGCCACCCCCTTCGAGCGGGAAGGCTTTCTGCCCATGCGCGCAATGACCGAAGCGGACCTCGACGAGGTGGTGGCCGCCCTGGCCGCCGCCGCGCGCCGCGCCGTGCAGGCGGGCTTTGACGGGGTGCAGGTGCACGGGGCGCATGGCTACCTGCTGAGCCAGTTTCTGTCGCCCGCGCGCAACAGGCGCACCGACCGGTTCGGCGGCAGTCTGGAAAACCGCATGCGCCCCCTGCTGATGGCGGTGCGCGCCGTGCGCGAGGCCGTGGGACCGACCTTCCCCGTGTGGGTGAAGCTGAACAGTTCCGACTTCATGGACGACGGCTTCGAGGTGGACGAGATGCTGGAAACGGCCCGGCACGCCATATCCGCCGGGGTGGACGCCGTGGAAATGTCCGGCGGCACGGCCATGAACCCGCCGAACCGCATGCCCGCCCGGGTGACGCGCATCCGCAACCCCGAGGACGAGGCCTGGTACCGCGAGGCCGCGCGCCGTTTCAAGGCCGAGGTGGGCGCGCCGCTGATTCTGGTGGGCGGCATCCGCACCCCGCAGGTGGCGCAGCAACTGGTGGATGAGGGCACTGTGGACATGCTTTCCCTGTGCCGTCCGCTGATCCGCGAACCCGGCCTGGTGCGCCGATGGGCGGAAGGCGACGACACCCGCGCCGCGTGCATCTCGTGCAACAAGTGCTACGGCCCCCTGCGCGAAAATCGTGGCTTCTACTGTCCCGTGGCGCGTGGCGAGGTGGCTGGGGAGTAACGCGGCGTGCCCGATGGAAGGATGGCAGGCGGACCGGTGGACTGGTAAGCGGGGGCCCGGGCCGGGGCCGAAACCCGGTTTTCTCCCCCGCGGCAGGCCACTTGGGCCTTGAGCGAGGCGGCGAAACCGCGTACCCGTCGTGGACCGGGTGCAACCCGAATTCCACCAGGAGCCGCGCATGAAGATTCTCGCCATCGACAAGGTTCGCGAAGACGCCACCCCCGACGTCATCCGCGCCAACTTCCTGAAGGAAGTGGCACATACCATCAAGATGTACCTCGCCGACGTGGTCCGCGAGGTGTACTTCCGGCAGGACCGTTCCGGCACCGTCATGGTGCTGGAAGCCCCCTCCATGGAAGAGGCGCAGTCGCTGATCAACACCCTGCCCCTGGTCAAGCAGGGGCAGATAGAGTTCGAACTGATTCCCCTTGGCCCGTACGTGCCGCTGGGCCTGCTTGTCGAAGAGGCCGACGGCCCGGCGGAAGAAACCGCCGCTGGCCCCGCGCAATAGCCCGGATACGGCCCGCGCGCCCGTGCCCTGCTCCGCCTTCCCTGGCCGGAGCGGGCACGGCGCGCG
>NZ_VSMK01000558.1 GCF_011682075.1 Nitratidesulfovibrio liaohensis | reverse complement strand
ATCGCTCCGACAGGGGCGACAGGCCCGACAGGCCCGGTCGCCCGCCGCGCTCCGGCCAGGGCCGCCCCGCCTCCGGCCAGTCGCCGGTCGAGACCATCATGGAACTCGACCGAGACATCATCCGCCTGCTGGCCAAGCGCGCCCGCCTCTTTCAGAAGGTGCGCGGTAGCCGCCGCCCCGGCGTGTCCTCCGCCCCCGCGCGCGACACCGTGGCCGAAAAGCAGTTGCGCGAGGCGTGGGAAAGCGCCGCCGCGCGCGTCAGCCGCGACCCGCGCTTCGTGCGCCAGCTGTTCGCGCTGCTGCAGGAAGTGGAAATGCAGGAGCGCAGCCCCGAAGGCGAGGTGCGCCCCAGCTTCAACCTTGCCCCGCCCCGCCGCCCCGTCTCCATCAATATATATGGACCGCTGGCCATCCGCCCCACCCGACTGTGGGTGGCCCTGGCCGCTGCCGCCGGTGCAGAGGCCGACATAGAGGGCGCCATGCTGGGCGACCACCTGATCGATGCCGTGAAGGCGCTGAACCAGGCGGGCGCGCACCTGTCGTGGGAAGGCGATTCCCTGGTGCGCAGCAAGGGCGGCGACCCGCTGGAGTTCACCGACAAGGTCATCTACGCGGGTGACGATTCCCTCAATTTCCACCTGCTGGCCGCGCTGTCCCTTGGCGCCGTCGGCAAGGTCAAGTTCACCGGCGGCCCGGCGCTGAAGATGGCCGACACCACCGCCCTGCGCCAGTTCCTGCCGCTGCTCGGCGCGCGTCTGGCGCCCGTGGTGCCCAAGTCGTCCGGCCTGCCGGTGCGCCTGGAATGTTCCGGCGTGCTGCCCGACGAGGTGCGCATCCCCGCGGAACTGCCCGTCGATGCGCTGACCGCGCTGCTGCTGGCCGCCCCGTTCTGGAACGCCCCCATCACCCTGCACTGCGCCGCCCACCCCGACGCCGCCACCTGCATCGCGGAAGTGCTGCCCCTGCTGCACGCCTGCAAGGCTGGCGTGACCACGCTGGGCGAAACAGGCGACGACGCCCTGTCCGTGCGCGTCACCCCCATGCCCGCCGCCAGGCTGCGCGTGCCCAAGGCCCCCACCATGGGCATCGACCCGCTGGTGGCCGCCGTGATGCTGGCCATGCCTGCCTTCACCGGCGGCGAGGCCCGGCTTTCCGGCACCTGGGACGCCGCACAGCCCCACGCCGAGCAGGTGCTGGACCTGCTGCGCGCCACGGGCCTTGTGGTCACCGCCGACGCCAAGGGCGTATCGGCCAAGCCCGCGCTGAAGCCTTCGGTGCAGGCCGCGCCCGCCCCCACCGCCCCGCTGGACGCATCCACCCTGCCACTCGACTACGCCCCGCTGGCGCTGGC
>NZ_VSMK01000557.1 GCF_011682075.1 Nitratidesulfovibrio liaohensis | reverse complement strand
CCCAGCGGGTGCCCAGCACCTGCACCGGCTGCCACGCGGCCAGCACGGCGTGCCCGCGCGGGTCCGTGGTCAGGGCCTGACCGGTGTTGCCCTCCAGCGCGGCGCGCACGGCATCGGTGCTCACCTTGTCGCGCAATACGTCCAGTTCGTCGGCGGAGGTGCGCAACGAGGTGCGCAGCAGGCCGTCCGGGCCCACCAGATAGGTTTCGCCGGTCTTGCCAAGGCCGAACGCCTCGAACCGCCCGCCGGACAGCATCAGGCTGTTCAGCTTGGCCACGGGGAGGCTGAAGGCCAGCACGGCCGCGTACTTGCCCCCCTTGCCGCCATCGAACACCGGGGTGGCCAGGAAGGCGCGCGGGGCGTTGCCCGCGGGCTCGTACGGGGCAAAGTCGCTGTGGGCCACCTCACCCGCGCGGCCCGCCTTGCCCGCTGCGTCCGCCGCCCGGAACACGGTGGCAAGGCCGGTCCTGGAGAACGGGCCATCGGTGACGCGCTGGGCGAAATCGAGGTTCTTGCGTACGGAATAGAGTACCCGCCCGGTATCGGGGGCCAGCAGCAGCACGTCGGCAAAGCCGAACCGTTCGGCAAAGTCGCGGAAGGCGGGGTGGAATTTCAGGTGGTTGTCCACGTAGCCGCAAACAAGATCCGTGGGTTCGTCCAGCTTCTGGCGCTCGCCCGGTGCTGCCGGGTTGCGGCGGATGTAGTGTTCCCACAGCAGTTGGGCGTTGGGGTCCGCGGGGACGTAGTCGGCGGCGGGGCGGGGGGAGTAGCCGGGCGCGGCGGCTGCGTGGCGGGCAAAGGCGTTCCAGCCCAGAAAGGCGGGACCGGCCACGGCCTCGGCGAGAGCGGGACGCAGGGCGGCCAGTGCTTCCGGCGGGGTTTCCGATTCGTGGCGCACCAGGTCCACGTCGTAGGCAAAGGCCAGGCTGGCATCAATGGCCGTGCGGTCACCGGCGTACACGGCAAGCTGGTCGGCCACCAGTTCCATCAGGTCGGCCACCTGGGCAGACTTCACGCCGCGCAGGGTGGCCAGCTGGCCCTGCGCCCGTTCCTGCAGGGCGGCGGCGCTGGTGCGCCCCACCTCGTGCATGCCGCCCGCGCCCACCCACCACAGGGTGGCTGCGATGCCGAAACCGCTTGCCGCCAATACCGAAAGAAACCCCAGAAGCAACTGCCGTTTAAGGGTCATGACCGCACCTTGATCCCTTGGCGCCATACCGGCGGCGCACAGTGAACTGACCACGGACGTGGGCATGGTGGCCGCTGTCCGACGACCGCGCGCGGTTCCCCATCGATCCGGCGCGGCGGCTGGCGGGGGGGCCGCCGGGTTGCGGCCCCATGCGCCACGTACGC
>NZ_VSMK01000556.1 GCF_011682075.1 Nitratidesulfovibrio liaohensis | reverse complement strand
GCGTGCTCAAGAGCACCTTCGTGACCGTGTACCAGGGGTGGCGCAATGCTTCGCCCGCTGATGCAGAACGCTATCGCACGGCGGCTCTGCAAGGCATCGAGCGGATCAGGCTGGAGCCTGGCATGAACGTGACGCCCATGCCGTAGACTGCACACCGCGCAGGCATGTCATCCATATTTTTTCAAGGGAATCCATAGTGACATACCTGCGATTATCATTGCAGCCACACGTTACTCGCACTCCCTTGGAGGCGGATGTGCCTCGACACTGGCCGCCACTGGTGTCGTGAATGTGGCATACATCCTGCCTTTGATTCCCCAACAAAGAAGTAGCTATGGGCATGTATAAGACTCTGCTGGTGACGTTTCTGATCATTCTCCCGCTCACTGCGTGCAGCGCCGCCGGAAAGCCAAGCAGGCCCAAACCGATGCTGCACATGACCGTCAGCGACATGTTTCCCGGCAACCCGCAGGCACAAGCCTTGGCCAAGGCCGCGGAAAAGGGAGACATCGCAGCCATGGACAAACTGGTCGCCGCCGGAGCAGACCCCAACGCCACGGGGGAATACGGCGTTACCGTACCTGCGTGGGTGGTCCTGCACCCCAACAAGGACGGCTTCCGCCGCTTGCTCGAACTCGGCGCGGATCCGAACAAGATATGGCGTCAGCAAAATCCATCATTTGACAATTCGCTTATGCACTTCGTCACACGAGAGGCCCCAAATATTGGTACAGAATACGTATCCATGACGTTAGAAGTCGGCAAAGGAGATCCGAATCTGAGAGTGGGAAAATACAAATCGCCTCCAATGAAAGAAGCCCTCTGCCCTGTTTGCATACCAGCGTTTGCCACATTGCTGAAAGCTGGCGGCGACATGTATTATATTGACTGGTTTGGCAGGACATATGCAATGAGCGCTACTATTCAAGAAAATTACAAACTCGTCCTCTTCCTCCTCGAGAACGGTGTAGATCATTCAAAAAAGGACAATCGCGGTCACGACATCATCAGGTACATGCAGACAGAATTCAATACGACCTCCAACTACAAACAACCATACAGCAAAAAATACATGTGGTTCTGGCGCTGCATAGATTTTCTCGAAAAGCGCGGGGCAACATTTACCATTCCGCAGGATGCGATCCGTCCCGCCGTGCTGGATACCACGCCGCCAGACATTTTCGCCGAAGCACAAATCCAGCAACCCGACACGCCTGCAAAGCCTCGGACTCGCGTGAGCGACACCGAAACCGTGAGCATGCATGAGGTTTCCCTCACATACCCCGTGCCGTTCTGGCTTCAGGGTGCAGACGCCACCACCGGCAACACCCATTCGCGCATGCGTCAGAAGGCCGG
>NZ_VSMK01000555.1 GCF_011682075.1 Nitratidesulfovibrio liaohensis | reverse complement strand
TTTCCTTCCCCGGTGCCTGAACCCGTCGTGGAGGCGGCTCCGGAACCCGAGCCCGCGCCTGTGCCCGCCGCGGCTCCCGCTCCCGCGCCAGCTCCGGTGACAGCGGCGCCGCAGCCCCAGCCGGAACGCATCACCCCGGGCGAGGGTGGCTCCGCAGAGTGGATCGCCACGCTGGAACCCATGGAGTCCTACTCCCTCACCGCGTTTGGCGAAGGGCACCTCAAGGACTTCATCGACGAGGCCCGCGAGATGGCGGAAAATCTCAGTTCCGGGTTGCTGGAACTGGAGCGCAACCCCACCGAACAGGGCGAACTGGTCAACGACCTGTTCCGCTTCTTCCACAACCTCAAGGGCAACAGCGGCATCATCGGTTTTGCCGAACTGAACAGCCTGACCCACGAGGCGGAAACCCTGCTCAACAACGTGCGCCGGGGCGAAATGACCGGTTCGCACGAACTGGTGGACCTGCTGCTGCTGGTGGTGGACCTGCTGGAAGCGCTGGTGGCGCGTATCGACCCCGCGTCCGGCAACGTCACTCCGTTCGATATTTCGGTCATCCTCGAATGCCTGCGCAAGGCGGTGGCCGGCGGCGATATCACCCTGCCCGAAGGGCTTGGCGGCCGCCGCAACGGTGGCCCCGTGGCGGAAGTCCCTGCACAGGAAGCCGCGCAGGTGGCCAGCGCAGATGGCGAAGAAGACGCCCCCTCGCCCCCCGTGGCCCCCGGCTACGACCCCGACGATGTGGCCCTGTTCGTCAACACGGTGCGCCAGCAGATGGACAACGTGGGCGTGGCCCTGAAGACCCTGGCCGCCGACGGCACCCAGCGCGAGTATGTCGACGCCCTGTACCGGTGCCTGGTGACTATCCAGAATTCTTCCGGCTACATGGGGCTGGACGATATCCGCGTGTACGCCGAACGCACGGCGGGCCTGGTGGACCAGGCGCGCTTTTCGGGCATGGATTTCAGCCTGATGGTGGATCTGATGGAGCAGGAATCCTCCATCATTGGCGACATGTTGGAAAAGCAGATTGCCCGCATCAGCACGCCCGCGCCCGCCCAGGCCCCCGAAGCTGCCCCGGCTGCTCCCGAAGCCAAGGCGGCTCCCGCCCCTGCGGCGGAGGCCAAGGCCGTTGCCGCTCCGCCTGCCGCCAAGGCAGCAGATGCCAAGGCGCAAACCAAGGCTGCTGTCACTGCCGATGCCCCGGCTGATGTCGAGGACGAGGACGCGGAGGACGACGACGCGGCGGTGGTCACCATTTCCTCGGTGACCGGAACGCCCGCGCCCGCAGCGGCGGTGAAGTCTGCCGCCCCGGCCCCTGCGCCTGCCGCAGCCGTTGCAGCCGCCCCGGCCAAGC
>NZ_VSMK01000554.1 GCF_011682075.1 Nitratidesulfovibrio liaohensis | reverse complement strand
CGGACCGCGCGGGCGGCAAGGCCGCGCGCCTGGCCGCCGTGCGCAGCCAGTCCATGTTGCCCGTGCCCGACGCCACGGTGGTCACCGCCGCCGCCTACCACTATTTCATCGAACACAACGAACTGCGCGAGCCCATCGACGCGCGCCTGCGCCGCCTGCGCCTGTCACGCCCCGACGAACTGGCCGCCATATCCGAAGAGTTGCGGGCCATGATCCTGGAGGCGGAACTGCCTCCCCGGCTGGAAGAGGACATCCTTACCGCCGCCTACGCCATGAGCCCCCAGCGCACCCCGCTGGCGGTGCGCAGCAGCGCCGTGGCGGAAGACGGCCCGGTGTCCTTCGCCGGGCAGTACGCCAGCGTGCTGGGGGTGGAGCCGGGCCATGCGGGCATGGCCTGGAAGCGGGTGGTGGCCTCAAAGTACCAGCCGCGCGCCCTGTCCTACCGCATCCTGCACGGGCTGGCCGATGCGGAAACCCCCATGGCCGCGCTGCTCATGCCCATGCTGGACGCGGCCTGCGCCGGGGTCATCTACACCCGCGACCCGGACCCGCCGCGCCGCCTGCCCGCAGAGGAACTGACCGAGGGCGTCACCGCCGTGCACGCCGTGGCGGGCACCGGCGACGTGCTGGTCAGCGGCGACACTCCCGCGCAGTCGGCGTGGCTGTCGCGCCGTCCGCGCAGCCGCATTCTGGAACGCCCCGAAGCCGTGGTGGCCACCCTTGCCCAGCCGGTGCCGTCAAAGCCCCTGCTGACCACCGAAGACATGAAGCGCCTGGCCCGCTATGGCCGCGAGCTGGAAAACCTGTTCGGCGAGCCGCAGGACGTGGAATGGGTGCTGGATACGGCGGGGCGCATCTTCATCGTGCAGTCACGCCCGGTGCCCGGCGGCACGGAGCACGGCATCGTGCCGGAGCAGACGGCTGGTGCGGAAGGCGGGCCGGACGGCACGGCACCCGCGTCCCATGAATCACTGCCCCTGCTGGCCGAAGGCAGCGAGCCGGTATCCGCCGGGGTGGGCAGCGGCACGGCCCGCCACGCGGCCATCTGCTGCGAGATTGGCGACATGCCCCAGGGCACCGTGCTGGTCACCACCACCCTTGGCCCCTCGCTGACCCGGATCATCGACCGGCTGGAGGCCGTGGTGGCCCAGACCGGCAGCCGTGCCTGCCATTTCGCCTCGGTGGCGCGCGAATTCGGGCTGCCGGTGGTCACCGGCATCGCCGATCCGTTCACGGCCATCGCGGACGGGGCCATGGTCACCGTGGACGGCGCCACGGGCCGGGTGCACGCGGGCAGGCCGCCCCAGGAAAAGGAGGACGGCACGCGGCCCCGCGCCCGGCGCAAGGCCGCGGCAGCGG
>NZ_VSMK01000553.1 GCF_011682075.1 Nitratidesulfovibrio liaohensis | reverse complement strand
TGCTCTTCCGATCGCTCGGCCAGCCCGGCCAGCCCGGTCGGTCAGGTCGGGCAGCCGGCGCGGCGCATGCGTCCCATCGCCGCAGCCCGTCCGCTGGAGTTGCTGGAGGCGGAACTGGCCGTCATACCCCCCGCCGACGTGCTGCTGCGCGAGGGACCGTGGACCATCGTGGAAACCACGGCAGACCGTTCGCCCGAACTGGTCCGCGAAATCGGTCGCCTGCGCGAGGTGACCTTTCGCGCGGTGGGCGAGGGCAGCGGCGCACCGCTCGACCTCGACGCCTTTGACGCCGACTACCGCCACCTGATCCTGTGGCACGAAGGCGACCGCGCCCTGGCCGGGGCCTACCGCCTGGGCGTGGTGGACGCCATCCTCGATGCGCAGGGGCAGCGCGGCCTGTATTCCGCGTCGCTGTTCCGGTTCCGCCCGGAATTCTTTGACGGAGCGCCCGCGTTGGAACTGGGCCGGGCCTTCGTGGCGGCGGACTACCAGCGCGACTACGCCCCCCTGCTGCTGCTGTGGAAGGGCATTGGCCAGTTCATCCTGAAGCGCCCCGGCGTGCGTCGCCTGTTCGGGCCGGTAAGCGTGAGCCTGGACTATACCCCGTACTCGCTGAACGCCATCATGGACTACCTGACCCGTCACCACGGCTGCCCGGCAACGGCCCGGCTGGTGCGGGGGCGAGCCACGCCCTCCCTGCGCCAGCCCGGCTGCCTGCGCCGCATCGAGCCGGAAGGCCTGGACTGGAACGCGCTGTGCGCACTGGTGCGCGACATGGAGGGCGGGCGCACCATTCCCATCCTGTTCAAGCACTACCTGAAGCTGGGCGGGCGCATCGCCACCTTTCACGTGGACCGCGCCTTCGGCTCGCTGGACGCCTTCCTGATCATCGACCTGTTGGAGTCGCCGCCCCGCATGCTGCAACGCTTCATGGGTGCGGAGGGGCTGGACCGCTACTACGCCCAGACCCCGCACGGCGCCGGAGAGTGCGTGCCCAGAGTGGAAGGTGCGATGGGTGCGGCCGGAGTGGGCGGAGCAGAAAGTGCGGAAGGTGTGGTCGGGCAGGCCGCCGCGTCCGGAGGGGCGTAGATGCTCGCCCGGTTGACAGCCGCCGCCATGCGGGTACCCTTGCCGCCATATACCGGCGAAATGCCGCGCACGCCGCACGGTGGCGGCGCGGGCCGCAGGGCGCTGCGCGCCGTCATGTCCGTGGGCCGGAACATGCGGAACATACGGGACATGCAGAACATGAGCGGCGGCATGTGCCGTGCGGCGGGGTATGCGGCGGGCTGCGTTGCGGGTTGCATGCTGCGCCTGCGCGAACTGCGGTGGCCTGGCTCCGCGCCGCATCCTGCCCTGCCCGCG
>NZ_VSMK01000552.1 GCF_011682075.1 Nitratidesulfovibrio liaohensis | reverse complement strand
GCCGCGCCGGGCCGCGCCGCGCGCCAGCACCCAGCGCCACGTGCCGTCGGTGTGGCGGATGCGGAATTCATGCTCGAAGCGCTCCGCGTCCTCTCCGGTGATGCGGCGCACCTCCGACAGCACGCCCAGCCTGTCCTCCGGGTGCAGGATGGCCGCGATGTCCATGGGCGAAAGCGCCGCGTCGGCGGGGCGGCCCATGATTTCGAGGCAGCGCGGCGAATGGTACAGGGTGTTGGTGGCCAGTTCCCACTCCCAGATGCCGTCGTTGGTGGCGGAAATGGCCATGTCGTAGCGTTGGCGGCTTTTTTCCAGCTCCAGCACCTGGTTGCGTCGTTCGGTGATGTCGCGGATGGTCTGGATGACCCCGGCGAGTCGCCCTTCGCCGTCGCGCAGGGCGGATGCCACGGTCCACACGTGGGCCCCACGACCGCCGAACAGTGTAGGCACGTAGGCCTCGGCCGTCAGCTTGTCGCCCTGCTCGCCGAACATGGTGTAGTGGCTGGGCAGCGGCAGGCCAGGGGAAAAGAACCGGTCGCCCAGCAGGGGGATGCGTTCGCCATAGAAGGGCAGGGCGTACTCGAAGTTGCCGCGCCCCAGCATCTCGCTGGCGGAATGGCCGGTCATTTCCTCCATGGCGCGGTTCCAGGCGATGACGCGGCGGCTTGCGTCCAGCACCAGGGCTGCGTCGGGCAGGAAGTCGATGATGTCGCGCAGTCTGCGCCACGCCTCGGAAAGCTGGTCCTGCATCACCTTTTGTTCGGTGATGTCCAGCACGAAGCCGTCGATGTAGTCCACCTCTGCCGGGGCGTTGTCCGCCTTTGCGTCGGCACTGCCCGTGCCGTTCGGAGCGCCGGTTTGGGGAGCCTGGCCGGTTTTGGCGATCTGGCCCGTTGGCGCCGCCTGGGCAGGAGCCGGGCCGCGCACCAGGCGCGCGCTGACAAGCCCCCAGAACTGGCTGCCGTCGCGCCGCTTGAGGCGCAGTTCCATGTTGTCCACGCGGCCCGTGGCCTGCAACGCACCCACGAAGCGCTGGCGGTCTGCCGGGTTGGCGTACATCTGCCGGGGAATGTCCGAGACGCATTCCAGCATTTCTTCCGTGGTGGGGCAGCCCCAGATGCGCGCGTATTCCGGGTTGACGTTCTCGTAGCGGCCTTCGGGCGTCACGCGGAAGATGCCCACCGGCGCGCTGGTGAAGATGGCGTGGTACTGTTCGCGCGCCCGGTCCAGGTCGACCGCCTGCGCCGAAGTGCTTGCCCGACCCGAAGCATGTGCCTGCCCCGAAGCGGCGGCGTGTGCGTTCGGCTGCGCGCCCCGCTGGACATCCTGCTCCGCGCCAGCGGGCTTGCCGCGCCGCAGTCGCAATCTCGTCAGCAGGCCCAGAG
>NZ_VSMK01000551.1 GCF_011682075.1 Nitratidesulfovibrio liaohensis | reverse complement strand
TGCGCGTCCACGCTGACGGTCACGGGGTCGCGCAGGGCCTCGCCCGCCAGCGCTTGCACGGCCTGCGGCAAGGTGGCGGAAAACAGCATGCGCTGGCACCGCGCGGGCACGGTGGCCAGCAACGCCCGCACGTCGGCCAGAAAGCCCAGTTCGAACAGCGAATCGCCCTCGTCCAGCACCAGCACGTCAAGGGCGGAAAGGTCCAGGTTACCGCGCCGCAGGTGGTCCAGCAGCCGCCCCGGACAGGCCACCACGATCTCCACGCCGGTGCGCAGCCGCAGGGCCTGCGGCATGATGCCCACCCCTCCGTAGATGGTGGTGGAGCGCAGGCGGGTCATGGATCCAAGTCGTCGGATGTGGTCGTGGATCTGCTCGGCCAGTTCGCGCGTGGGTGCCACCACCAGCGCCCGCACCTGCCCGCGCGGGCCTTCCAGCAGGCGTTGCAGCAGCGGCAGTGCGTAGGCTGCGGTCTTGCCCGTCCCGGTGGCGGCCAGGGCCAACACGTCGCGCCCGGACAGTGCGGCGGGGATGGCCCGGCGCTGCACGGGGGTAGGCAGATGGTAGCCCATGCTTTCCACCCCGGCCAGCAGGCGGGCGTCAAGGGGCAGTTCGGCGAAGGTCACGGCGGAAACACTCCGGAATGGCCGGGGGCCGGGCTGTTCGGACACGGAACGCGGAACGCGGGACCGCAACGCCGGGTGATACTACGTTGCCCCGGCGGCCGTGGCAATGCCGGGAAAGGTCCGGACTTGCCATCCCCCACACCACGCGCACATCGTCCTGCCCGGCTCCCCCCGCCTCCCTTCCGCCGGCCTGCAAACTGGACATGGCGCGCCCGGCATGGAACAGTGCGCCTTCCGTTTTCCGGCCACCGCAGCCGTCACGCCAACCGCCCCGGAGTTTCCATGCTCGATCTGCTGTACCGTTTCGGCATCACCCCGCGCCGCCTGGCCACGGAATTTCCCCTGCCCGGCAGCCCGGAACGCTGCCTGAGCCGCACGGCGGTGCAGGATGACGACGGACGACTGTGGATGCTGGAACGGCTGGCCCCGGCGCAGGCACCCCGGCGAGAGGCCATGGGCGACCTGCTGGCGCAACTGGCGGACCCGGCAGTGTCCGGCCCGGAACTGGCCACGCTGGTGCCCGCGTACCTGCCGGTGGAGGATGGCGACCTGCGACATGTGCTGAAGGCGGACTCCCCGCCCCACGCCGGGTACTGGCAGCTTTCGCCCTTCGTGCCCGGCGCGGAACCGCCCCGCCCGGACTATCTGGACCACGACTGGCGCGGGCGCGCAGTGGCCGCCCTGCTGCTGGCCCTGCAACGGGCCGGTGACAACCTGCCCGCTGGACTGCCCCCCGCGCCGGTACCGCCGCTGCCCGCATT
>NZ_VSMK01000561.1 GCF_011682075.1 Nitratidesulfovibrio liaohensis | reverse complement strand
GGCTGTCGCCGTGGGCCGCGCGCGAGGTGCTGCGCGACAGGCGCAACGCCGCCGAGGCGGAACCGGCCGAACGGAAGCGCGACGCCCTGGCCCTGCTGACCCCGCGTGAGCGCGAGGTGCTGCATCTGGTGGCCGAAGGCTATCGCAACCGCGAAATAGCCGGGTTGCTGGTGGTCAGCGACAGGACCGTGGAAAAGCATCGCGCCAACCTGTTCCGTAAGTTGTCGCTGCATTCGCAGGCAGATGCCAGGGCCTGGGCCGAGGCGCGCGGCTTTGCCTTGCGGCCAAGGCCGCGCGGCGAGCGGTTGGGCTGAACCGGGGTAGAGCGGATGGCTGGCCCGGTGGGAACCGGTGGGTGACCTGAGGAAGCCGGGGGAGCCGGTGGCTGTCCCTGTTTTTCGTGTCTGGTCCGCCAAGGCGCGAGGCGCGTGGCTACTCCTTGCGCACGTGGCCAACGGTGCCGTCGGTCAGTCGTACCAGGTCGTCAGGCGTCAGGGGAAACACCGCGTGCGGGGTGCCTGCCGCCGCCCAGATGTCGGGTAGGTCCAGCAGATCCGCGTCGATAAGGCAGCTCACCGGGGTAGCGTGGGCCACCGGGGGTACGCCGCCAATGGCGTAGCCGGTGGCCTGGCGCACGAAGTCGGCGTCGGCGCGGCCCAGTGGTTCGCCCGCCAGGGCTGCGGCGCGCTTTTCGTCCACCCGATTGGCCCCGCTGGCGATGATCAGCCAGCCGCGCCCGCTCCGCTTGCCCCTGAAGATCAGCGATTTGGCGATCTGGGCCACGGTGCAGCCCACGGCATCCGCCGCTTCCTGAGCGGTGCGGGTGGAGTCGGGCAGTTCGCGCACCACGAAGCGCGGGGTGCTGTACCCGCCGCCAGCCTCGCGCACGGCCTGGTCCAGCCAGTCCTGTACGCGGCGCGCGCTGGGGGAAAGGGATGCGTCGTTCATGGGTCCCTCCTGCGAAAGATGTTTCCCGGTGGGGGATAGCCCATGGGAACGGGCAGGGCAAGTCCGGGAACTCCGGGCTTGCCCTGTGCATTTGCGGTCATGGAGGCAGGCGAAGAGGTGCGACGAGGGGGCGGGCCGGTGTAGCGCTGAGCGGAGCTGCGCCCCGGCATGTGCCATCAGTCCTTGCCGCCCCCGTGCATCATGCGGATGTCCATGATGTCCTTGGCAGGGTAAACCCCGCTGGGGCAGGCCCGGCTGCATGCCATGTGGCGGCGGCAGTGACGTTCGCCGTGCGGCCCCTTGCCGATGTGCAGCAGTTCCTCGCGTCGTTCGGGGTGGCGAGCCAGCTCACGGTTCAGTGCGGCCAGCGGGGCGGGGCCTATGAACAAGGGGGCTGCAAGGGGATCGGCAGGGGAGTCGGTCGGGAGGGATTCGTCCGTGTCCTGTGCGGCCTGGCTGGCGGCCTGGCTGGCGGCTTGACGGGCGGGTTGGCGGGTGGACTGGGGGGCGGCGTGCTGCGCAGGCTGGGCCGTCGCGGGGGGCATGTCGTCGGTACCGTTGCTGACCGGGCAGGCCGACATGCATGCCCCGCATTCGATACAGTTCTCCAGCCGGGTGTAGCGCGCCACCCCGTGCGGCACCCCGGTGGAGGCCTTTTCCACCGGGCGCACATAGCCCCAGTCCGGGTCGATGTGGGCGAACATGGGGCGCATGTCCACCATCAGGTCGCCCAGCACGGGCAGCGAGCGCAAGGGTTCCAGGGTCACCACGTCGGTGCCCAGGGCCAGCATGCGGGTGATGCAGGCCAGGCGCTCGCGCCCGTTGATGCGCATGGCGCAGGTGCCGCAACTGGAATGGTGGCACGAGTGGCGGTAGACCAGCGTGGGGTCGGTCTCCACGCGGATGCGGTCCAGCACGTCGAGCACGGAATCCTCCGGCCCTACCGACAGCCGGTAATCATCGAAGCGGGCATTGGCCCCGCCGGGGCCACTGCGTTGCACCCGTACCGTGAGTGTGCGCGTCTGTTGCGGCTCGGTGGCGGGGGAAGGGGAGGGGAGAGAGGAGGAGGAAACCGAAGACGCGGGTGCGGTGGCATCCGGCGATTCGGGCGCGGTCTTTTCGGCGTCGCTCATGGGTCAGCTCCTGTAGAAGGCCCGCGCGGGCAGCAGGGGCGTTTCGCGCGTGCGGCAGGGGGCGTCGTGCCCGGTGAGGCGGCAGATGATGTCGGCGGTCTTTTCGGCCATGGCGCGCAGGGTCATGCCCTTGCCGCCGATGATGGACAGCAGGCCGGAAACGTTGTCGCGCGTGCCGTGGTCGTAGCAGTCGAAGGTGCGGCTGATTTCCTGCGGGCGGGCGGCGTCGGCGTTGCCGATGAGCGGGCGCGCGGCGGACCAGGCAGAGCGGATGGCCGCGTCGGCGCAGGCGGGCACCATTTCCGAACACAGGCGCACCATGCGCTGCACATGCTCCGGCGGAATGTCCAGATGGTCGGGGTCGTTGGTGAGCCACATGGAGGTGCCCAGCACCGAAAGGCGGCGCTGCGGCACGATGATGTCGCCCTCGCTGGCCTTGCGCATGCGGTTGATGACCATGTTGGTCACCCGGCCCTCTATGGCCACCAGCACCCCCGGCCCCGGCTGGATGGGCACGTGCACTCCGGCCAGCGCAGCCACCTTGCCCGCCCAGGCCCCGGCGGCGTTGACCACCATGTCGGCGGGGGCGGTCCATTCGCGGCCCCGCGCGCCGTGGACGTCTTCCGTCAGGGTGCGCAAACGCAGCCCGCGTACCGCGCCGCCCTGCACGTCGATGCCGATGACCTCGGTGAAATTGTGGATCGTGGCCCCGCCCGCGCGCGCCGTGGCCAGAAACGGCAGGGCCAGTCGCCACGCGTCGAAGGTGGCGTCCGGCACCTGCATGGCGGCCAGGACGGTTTCGGTCAGGCCGGGCTCCAGTCTGCGGGCCTGCTCGGGCGTGTAGTCGCGCGTGGGGATGCCCGATGCGGCGCAGGCATCCTTCAGCCTCTGGCGGTAGGCCATGTCCTCGTCGTCCAGGGCCACGAACAGCCCGTCGTTCTGCTCCATGGCCTGCGGCACCAGACGGCGCAGGATCATGTTTTCCTCGATGCATTCGCGCGCAGCCTCGGGGTCGTGCACGGCGTAGCGGGCACCGCTGTGCAACAGCCCGTGATGGCGGCCCGTGGCCCCGCTGAAGAATTCTCCCCGCTCGTAGATGGCCACGGAAAAGCCGCGCAGGATCAGGTCATGCGCGAGGGCCGCGGCCGTGCCGCCCCCGCCGATGATGGCAATATGTTCCATGCGTGCTCCGCTGTGGGTTGCTGCCGTGCCGGTTGCGCCGACATTTTCCGATTGCGCCGCAAATCTGGCGGAAGCCGGAAGGGGCGCCTCGCGGTCCGGCAGGCGTGCGGTGCTGACATGCCCCCCCCCTCCCGCGATTCCGGTGTCGACCCTTGAACGCCGGGCCATATCCATCCCTAGCACGGATACGGGCCGATGGTACAGTGCGCGGGCATGATTGGCGAAATAAACTGCGGCAGGATGGCAAGCCGGGCGGAACCCCAGGTTTGGAGCGGGTTCGGCCCTGCGCCGCCCGGTCCTGTCTGGTTCTGTCCGGACGCGCGGTGCGGCGGCAGGGGCTCACGATGACTGTGGCGCGAAGGCGGGCAGAGGGAAGGGGAACGGGCGATACGCTCCGACGCTTTACAAGCAGGGGCGGGCGGGGTAGCCAGAGTGCTTCCCACGCGACGGTCCGGCAACGGCGCGGTGGTGCCGGGGGGCACTGCCCCCGGGTGCCGATACGCGGCCCGGCTTGCCCGGAAAGTTTGGCCTGCTGACCTGTCTGACCGGTCGGGTCAGGCGGGAGCGTCCAGCCAGTCCGGCAAATGTGCGCCCGGTGCCCCGTCCGTCGTCCGTGTTCGCGCAACCGGTTGCCCGTCTTTCGCAAGGAGCCGCCATGCATAGCAAAGAAACCGCCCTCGTGGTCCTGTCCGGCGGGCAGGATTCCGCAACGTGCCTGGGCTGGGCGCTGGAACGCTTTGGCCGGGTGTCCACCATCGGCTTCCATTATGGTCAGCGCCACACCGTGGAAATGGACTGCCGCCTGCGCCTGATGGACGAGGTGCGCCGCCTGTCCTCGGGCTGGAACGAGCGCCTGGCCGACGACACCACCGTGGAACTGGCCCTGTTCCGCGAACTGGGCCGCACCGCGCTGACCCACGACGTGGCCATAGAGATGGGCCGCAACGGCCTGCCCACCACCTTCGTGCCGGGGCGCAACCTGGTGTTCCTGACGGCGGCGGCGGCCCATGCCTATCGGCAGGGCATCCGGCACATCATCATCGGCGTGTGCGAGACCGACTATTCCGGCTATCCCGATTGCCGCGACGATACCATCAAGGCCATGCAGGTGGCCCTGAACCTGGGCATGGAGTCGCGCTTCGTGCTGCACACTCCGCTCATGTGGCTGACCAAGGGCGCCACGTGGGAGCTTGCCCGGCAGGTGGGCGGCGACGCCTTTGTCGAGGTGGTGCTGGAACACACCCACACCTGCTACAAGGGCGTGCGCACCACCAGGCACCCGTGGGGCTACGGCTGCGGCGACTGCCCGGCCTGCGACCTGCGCAGCCAGGGATGGGCCGACTACCTGCGCAGTTGCTCCGGCGGCGGGTGCTGATGGGCTACCGGGTCAAGGAAATCTTTCACTCGCTGCAGGGCGAGGGCATGCACGTCGGGCGTGCCGCCGTGTTCTGCCGTTTTTCCGGCTGCAACCTGTGGACCGGACGCGAGCAGGACAGGCCGGATGCCTCGTGCCGCTTCTGCGATACCGACTTTACGGGTACCGACGGCCCCGGCGGCGGGGTGTTCGAAGATGCGCAGGCGCTTGCCTTCGCCATCCTGGCCGCCTTTCCGTATCCACTGGACGGAAGCGGTTGGCGGCCCTATGTGGTGTTCACCGGCGGCGAACCCGCCCTGCAACTGACGTCGGAGTTGCTGGACGTGCTGCACGAGCACGGCTGCCAGTGCGGGGTGGAGACCAACGGAACCCTGCCCCTGCCCGCCGGGCTGGATTGGGTGACCGTCAGCCCCAAGGCGGGAACGCGCCTTGCCGTGACGCGGGGCGACGAGCTGAAGCTGGTCTGGCCGCAGCAGGGGGTGGACCCTGCCGACTTCGCCGGGCTGGACTTCGGGCATTTCATCCTGCAACCGCGCGACGACGCGGGGCGAGGGGCGACGGGCGAGACCGGGGCAGATGGTGAGATGGGCGCGAACCATGTCGCCACCTGCGTGCGCTACTGTCTGGAACACCCTCGCTGGCGGCTGGGTTTGCAGGTGCACAAGTTTCTGGGCATCCGTTGATGCCTGACCGGAGCAGCCATGCAGCGCGGCGGGCGCAGGGCCGCATCCACACGACAGACACCACGCCGTGGCCGCACGGCTGACACACAGGCCGCCGTGGCCGCACGGCTGACACACAGGCCGCCGTGGCCGCACGGCTGACACACAGGCAGGACGGATGGACATCTTCGTTACGCTTACCTTCGACGCAGCGCACAGGCTGCCGTGCGTGCCGCAGGGGCACAAGTGCGGCAACCTGCACGGCCACACCTTTACCGTAGAGGTCCACGCGCGTGGCCCCGTGGGTGGCGACTCCGGCTGGGTGATGGATTTCGGCGACCTGAAGCGGCTGGCGAAACCGGTCATCGACAGGCTGGACCACGCCTATCTTAACGACATCCCCGGGCTGGAAAACCCCACCAGTGAATGCATTGCCCGCTGGCTGTGGCGCGAACTGAAGCCCGGCCTGCCGCAGCTGTGCCGCCTGGTGGTGCGCGAAAGCCCCACTTCCGGCGCGGTGTATGAGGGGGATGGCGGGGCCGCATAGACCGCCGACACCAAAAGGATGGACGCAAGAAGGGGCACCCCGTGGGGTGCCCCTTCTTGCGTGCGGCGTCATGCGAAAGCTGGCGGGCATCAGCCCTGCTTGTCGGCCACTTCGCGTGGGGTGGCCTTTTTGCCGGGGGTGGACGTCTTGTCCGCCGTGGATTTGGTGGAAGAAGTCTTTTTCCTGGCGGCCTTGGGGGCAGGCTCCTGATCTTCCGCCTTGGCCACGGCCTTGCGGGCGGCCTGAGCGCCGGCTTTGCTTCCGGATGTGGCGGACGCCTTGGACGCGATGGCCTTGGACGCCTTGGGGGCGGCCTTTTCCGCCGTGGCGGTGGCCTTCTTCTTTTTGGACTTCTTCTGTACGGGGGCGGCCTTGGCGTCTTCCGAAGTCTTGGCGGCAGCCACCGAGGTCTTGCGCGACTTGGCGGCTTTGGAGGTCTTGCGCAGTTCGGCGTAGGCCTCGCTGTTGGTCTTGTGCAGGTTCAAGGCGTAGTCGGCGGGCTTCATGTCCGCCAGCAGCGTGGAGACGCTCTTGCCGCCACCGGCCACGGAGCGGAAGCCCGCTTCCACCAGCCGGTTCACTTCCTGGGCGCGTGCCTGGGTGGTCTCCGCGCCAAGCACCACGGCCAGCAGGCGGGTCTTGCCGCGCTTCACCGTGGAGATGAGGTTGTAACCGGAGGCGAACACCCAGCCGGTCTTGAGGCCGTCTGCTCCTTCGCAGTTGCCGAGCAGGGGGTTCTTGTTGGTGGTGATGACCTTGTTGTGCTTGATGAACCGGGTGGAGTGGTAGCGCAGGGCTTCCGGGTACTGGGCAAGGTAGGCGCGGGAAAGGGCAAGCATGTCGCGCGCGGTGGTGTGCTGCCCGGCGGCGGGCAGGCCGTGCGGGTTGCGGAACACGCTGTTCTTCATGCCCAGCGCTCTGGCCTTGGCGTTCATCATCTGGACGAAGTTGTCCACGTTGCCGCCGATGTGTTCGGCTGTGGCAACGCTGGCGTCGTTACCCGAGGAAACGGCCATGCCTTCCAGCAGATCGTCCAGGGTAAGGGTTTCGCCCTGTTTCAGGAACATGCGCGAACCGCCCGTGGAGAATGCGCGGCGGCTGACCTTGACGGTATCTTTCAGCGATGCCTTGCCCGCGCGCACCTGATCCAGCGTCACGAACATGGACAGCACCTTGGTGAGCGAAGCGGGGGGAATGGGCTCGTCGGCATTCTGTTCGTAAATGATGCGGCCGGTGCTCATGTCCAGCAGCATGGCGGAACGCACATCCAGCGTTTCGTGGGTGGAGGCGTGCGCCATGGGCGCGGTGAGCAGCATGGCAACCGTCAGCGCCAGAAGAACAATGCCGGAGAGGCCAGACGTGATTGTCGGGGCGGTGTGCCGGGGGGCAGGGGGCGCCGGCCGGGTGGCTGCGTGATGTGGGCATTGGGCCGTGTGGCCGGGAACGGTGCTGTGCATGCGCATGCGCTGTCTCGCCTTTCCGAGCCGGCCGCTCCGGGCCGGGAAATCGGTGTGTCGGCAGCGCGCCATGCGCGCCCCCTTTCGCGATGCGTTGCCGGTTGGCGTTGCCATGTACCTGCCCGGCGTCTGCCCGGCAGTTGTGCCGGTTCCGGGCCGTGGCTGGATGCCGATCCGGCTTGGGGGGAGTGCGCGGCAGGCGGAGAGTGGAAGGTTTCCGTCCCGTTTCCGGCTGCCGGTGGCGCCCCGTCGCGTTCAATGTGTGGCGCCCGTGGCGCTCGGGGCAGGGAGCCGCACCCCAATCGGAATGGTCGCACTCCTGTGTCCGCAACAATCATTACTGTAGAGGCCGGAGCATGACAAGCATTCTCTGTCGGATGCGCAGAAAATTGCACGTGTTTCCACGCTCGGGAATGACTGGGCGGGGAGCATGGTGATGAAAATGGAATTGCAGGCCTTGCCGGAGCATGAATATGGTACTCTTGCGGGCGGATGTTGCACGCCAATGGGGGGCTGTTGCATGCCCGGACTGTTGGGCGAAGGGAAGGCGAAATTTCGGCATGTTGAATATTTTCTAGAGTTTGCCTTGTGTGGTGTGCTGCCCGGAAGCCCGCGCTGGTACTGGGCTGCCGGTCAGGCCTGGCGTTTGAATCGTGCTTGGCAGCACGGTGCTGTCTATCAACAGCGCCGCAATCGTGATGCGAAGTGATGCATGATCTGTCACCCGTCTTGCAGTGCGAACCGTCGTTGTTCAAACGTATGATGGAAGGGGGGAAGTGAATAGTGCCTGCCAATAGGAAGGGATAACTGGTCCTGTATGTCGAGAGAGCGAGCACTCTTCATGGTGGCGGCGGGTGCAGCAGGCTTGCTTGGCAGGTATTCGGCACTTTTTCATGAATATCTTTTTATATCAGTAGGGTGAGTTGTGCGTCATGCGAGGATTTGATTGCGCAAGTAAATGGTTGTTTGTGGGTATATCGCGCCGGTTGATCAACTAATCGCGCAATCATGCAAGATTGAGCGGTCAATCCGCGCAAGGTTGCGCGAAGCGACCACTTTTGAGGCTGAGCTTGTGATAAAAATATTTATTTTCTTTTTCAGTATGTTGTGCGTTGATGCGGGCGAATTGGCTTTCGCCGTGGTCACGCAATGGCACGGGCTGTGCTTTGTGACTGGGCAAGGACGCCGTGTCAGGCTGCCGAGCCGGACCGGATGGATGTCCTAACGAAAGCGTGAACCACGGAGCGCAAACCTCCAACGGAGAGGACCGTCATGAACATCACCTTCGAAATCATCGGCCAGAGTTGCGACCTTGCACTGCACCCCGTTTCGCCGCAGACGGCCGAGGCCATCCGCTCCAAGGGGCGCGAGATATACGCCGAAAAGTACATGAACTGGTGGCGCAAGGGGAACACCCGCACCTTCGGCATGCGTCTTGGTTCCGACAGCCTGGTCCGTCTGTTCGTGGACGGGCGCCAGACCGAACTGGACGAAAATCTACTGACCCGCGACGTGACCACCATTCGCCGCCGCATGTATCTGAACAGCAAGGCCAAGTACCTCGCCGTGCTGGGTTATGACGATGAGTGGTGCGCTTTCAAGTGGATATGGCACGACGTGAAGAATTTCGACCCCGCCAAGTTCAGTTTCCAGGTGCTGAACTGGGACCGTGTGATGAAGACGCAAGGGTACAACGTGGTGGACAACGTGTTCTACGACGGCCACCTGGCAGATGACGATTCATGGTGCAACCCCAGCGGGTTCACTCTCATCGATCCCATGATCATCGACCTTGCGGATGTGCGCCGCGAGGTGGAGGCCGAACAGGCCGGAGACAGCAAGAAGGCGGCGTGACCGCGCCGTACAGATACTTCCGGTTGGGATTCCCGCCCGACCGACCGTCAGACCCGCACCCGTAGTAGCCCTACCCCCTCCCTGCCCGAGAGCGGAGGTCCCCACACCCTCCGCTCTCCCCCTCCCCCAGGGCCCGCCGTCCGTAAGCGGCGGGCCCCGCCTTTTCTTTTGTCTGGGCGATGGCAACAGGGCGTGGAACGTGATTTTGCCCTGCCGGAAATTCGGAAAGAGGGTGACTGCTCACCTTGTGTTTTTTAAAATGAAAAAAAATCACAAAGCGCATGAAAAATGCCCTGCAAGCTGTGGGATTCTGTGTAAAATAAGTTGTGCGCCCAATTTGCAAGGGGAGTCGTGGGTTGCGCGGGCGGGCAGGCGTGTTTGAAAAAATATCTTTTAATTAAAAAACATTACATGCTTCTCAAGAGTGTGGTGCGCGCTCGTTTAGAGGGAGTGAGTACCGGGTTTTCCGATAGGTTGAGTTGACAAACAGCTACGCAAGAGGCAGTGTGGGCTCGTCGTTGCTGTGTGAACAACCAGTACAAGCTGCCCAGCCTTGCCCCTTCATCGGAACCTGCCCGTTCATCACGATGAAGGCGGCGGCCCGGAAACGGTTACCGTCCGGGCAGGCCGGAACAACCCCGCCGGACGCGGGGCAGACCGGCGGGGCCACGGGTGGCTGAGGGTGTTCGGACACTGCGTACGACGCGATGCGCGAGAGCGGCGCGGGGCACAGGCGGCGCGCAGTCCCACGGGGCGGCGGACGGGCTCACCCCACATGCGATCTCACGGAGGGATCGCACGGCATCCGGGCGGCCGCACCGGATGCAGCCGGAAACCGAGAGGGCGCATCGGCAACGAAATGGAGTCCCATCATGAACGTTACCCTTACCATCTCCGGCAGAAGCTGCGACCTGGCCCTGCACCCCGTTTCGCCGCGTACGGCGCTGGCCATCCGCGCCAAGGGGCGCAAGATCTACGCCGAGAAGTACATGGACTTCTGGCGGCGCGGCAACACCCGCAATTTCGGCATGCGCATCGAGGCCGACACCAACGTGCAGCTCTTCATCGATGGGTCGGAACAGACCTTCGACATGGGCGCACTGCTTGGCAACGTGTCCACCAGCATGAGCAACCTGTACCTTGAAAGCAAGGCCAAGTACCTGGCGGTAATGGGTTTTGCCGAAGAAGTGTGCAGCTACACCTGGACCTGGAACAACGTGGAAAGCTTCGATGCCGCCCGCTTCATGACCTGCATCACCGACTTCGGTCCGGTGCTGGGCAGCACCATGCGCGCCATCGACGAAGTGCGCTACGACACCCTGTGTGCCGACGACTTCGCGTGGGGCAATCCCGGCGGCTTCACCCTCATCGATCCGGTGGTGCTGGACCTTGACCAGCTTCGCCGTGTGGCCCGCGCTGCGTAACCGGCACGTTTCGCCACCGCCGCCTTCGGGCGTACAGTGACCATCAGGGGGGAGCCGCGGGCTCCCCCCTTTTCGTTGTGGCACACGCAGTTTCGTTCGGTTTTGCATGCGGCGTATCCGTAGCGTGACAGGCCGGGCTGCGGGCACACAGTGCCACTGTCATTGTCGGTATGCGGTCCTGCACGGTCTGTTTCAACTTGGCAGCAAGGACCGGTGGGCTTGCAAGGCGCCTCTCGGGCATGCCACAATGGGCACCCAACGGGCCCCTGCCCGCGCACACACGCCGCCCGAGCGGCACGCATCAGGCCCACCTGCGCCGCAACATCCCGCATTGCACGGAAGGTACGATGGAACTGCCTCTGCTCAAGGAATTCGTGGTCATCTTCAGCCTTTCGGTGGCTGTCATCTATTTGTGCCACTATGTGAAGGTGCCCGCCATAGTCGGCTTTCTGCTGACTGGCGTGGTGGCCGGGCCGCACGGCCTGGGACTGGTAAAGGCCGCGCACGAGGTCGAGATCATGGCCGAGGTGGGCGTGGTGCTGCTGCTGTTCACCATCGGGCTGGAACTTTCGCTGGGCGAACTGATGCGGCTGCGCAAGCCGGTGTTCCTGGGGGGGCTGGCGCAGGTGGCGCTGACCATCCTGGCCTTTGCGGGCGGGGCTGAACTGCTGGGCCTGCCGCACGGCACGGCGGCGTTCATCGGCTTTCTGGCCGCACTGTCGTCCACGGCCATAGTGCTCAAGCTTTTGCAGGAACGCGCCCAGATGGACAGCCCGCACGGGCGCATCTCCTTGTCCATCCTGATATTCCAGGATCTGGTCATCGTGCCCATGATGCTGCTGGTGCCGTTTCTGGCGGGCAAGGGCGGCGACGCCGGGCCTTCGCTGCTGTTCACCATGGCCAAGGGGGCGGGCATCATCCTGCTGGTGTTCCTGCTGTCGCGCAAGCTGGTGCCCGCGCTGCTGCATCGCATCGTGCGTACCCGCAACCGCGAGGTGTTTCTGGTTTCCACGCTGGCCTTTTGCCTGGCCATCGCGCTGCTGACATCGTCAATGGGCCTTTCGTTGTCGCTGGGCGCGTTCCTGGCGGGGCTGATCATGGCCGAATCGGAGTACAGCCACAGCGCGCTGGAGGGCATCATGCCCTTTCGCGACGTGTTCACCAGCCTGTTCTTCATTTCCGTGGGCATGTTGCTGGACCTCGGCTTCGTCATCGACCATCTGCCGCTGGTCATCGGGGTGACCTTTTCCGTGCTGGCGGTTAAGTGCCTGCTGGGCGGCGGCGCCACCCTGATGCTGGGCTATCCCCTGCGCCCCGCGCTGATAGTGGGCCTGGCCCTGTGCCAGGTGGGGGAATTCTCGTTCGTGCTGGCCAAGGCGGGCGTGTCGTACGGGCTGTTCGACCGCAACGAGTACCAGCTGTTCCTGGCCGCCAGCATCATGACCATGGCGTTGACGCCGTTCCTCATTGCCGGGGCCCCGCGCATGGCCGACGTGGCCGTGCGGCTGCTGCCCGCCGGGGCACGACTGGCCCGGCGCGGGGAAGATGCGGCGGCGGAAGAGGCGGGCGGCGCGCACTGCGGCATGAACCTGACCAACCACCTGATCATCGTGGGCTTCGGCATCGGCGGGCGGCACCTGGCCCGCGCGGCCAAGGCGGCGGGCATCGACTACACCATCCTGGAAATGAACCCCGACACGGTGCGCACCTTTGCCGCCAAGGGTGAGCCCATTGCCTACGGCGACGCCTCGCACATCGCGGTGCTGGAACATGCGGGCGCATGCGCGGCTCGGGTGCTGGCCATCGTCATTTCCGACCCTGCCGCCGTGCGCAGCATCACCGACACGGCCCGCAAGCTGAACCCTTCGCTGCACATCGTTGTGCGCACCCGGTTCATCAGCGAAATTGCGGCCCTGCGCGACCTGGGGGCCAACGACGTGATCCCCGAGGAGTTCGAAACCTCGGTGGAAATCTTCACCCGGGTCATGAGCCGCTATCTGGTGCCGCGCGCCGAGATAGAACGCTTTGTGGAGGAAGTGCGCACCGAAAGCTACGACATGCTGCGCCAGGTGGACATCCGCACCGAGCCGCTGGCCGCCCTGTCCACCTACTTCACCGACTTCGACCTGAGCGCCATGACCGTGGAACCCGGCTGCATGCTGGACGGCACGACCCTGCAACAGGCCGATCTGCGCCGCCTGCACGGGCTGACCCTGGTGGCGGTGAAACGCGGCGAGGAAGTGCTGCCCAACCCCGACGGCACGTTGCGCCTGATGGCGGGGGACGTCACCTACGTGTTCGGCCCGCATGCGGACATCGCCGCCAAGGCCGGACTGTTCGCGGCGCGACGGCGGGCCTGGGATACGGGCGAGGACGAGAAGGAACCTGGCCTGGAGGCCAAGATGGCCGATGGCTCCGGACCGGCAGGCGATGGGGGCCGTGAGGATGTGGCATCGGGCGGGGATGCCGGTACCGCACCGGTCAAGGCCACTCCCGGCGAAAAGGCCTGATAGTCGTCTGCGTCCTGTGCGCCTGTCCCCCCCCCCCGAATCGCGCAGGGGCAAGCCACCACTCCTGAACAGGACAGCCCCCGCGAAGTGATTCTTCGCGGGGGCTGATGTTTTTACGGAGCAGGATGCAAAGGCCAAGACGCAGGAGGGGGCGCCAACGGGAAAAAGACACTTTGGCGGCTATCCCTCGCGCAGGGCGGAGATGAGCCGCTGCAGTTCCTCGGCCTGCGCGGCCAGGCCGGAAATGGCCGCCTCGGCCCGTTCCATGCCCTCGGCGGTGCGCGCGGCCACCTGGTTCACCTCGTCCACGGCGCGGCCCACCTGTTCGCTGGCGGCGGACTGCTGCTCTGCGGCGGCGGCGATGGAGCCCACCCGGTCGGCAGTGCCGGTGACGATGGTCACGATGCGGTCCAGGGTATCGCCCGATTCGCGGGCCAGCCCGACCGATTCGCGCACCGCTTCGCCCGCCTGTCGGGCACCGTCGATGGACCGTGCCGCCCCGTCCTGAATGGCCCGGATGGCGCCGCCCACCTCGTGGGTGGCCTGCATGGTCTTTTCGGCCAGCTTGCGCACCTCGTCAGCCACCACGGCAAAGCCCCGCCCCGCGTCACCGGCGCGCGCCGCCTCGATGGCCGCGTTCAACGCCAGCAGGTTGGTCTGGTCGGCAATGTCGCTGATGACGCCCAGCACGTTGCCCACCGCATCGGTGCGCTGGCCAAGGTCGCCCATGAACGATTCCAGTTCCTCGGTGCGGCCCCGGATGGCGCTGATGGCGTCCACCAGCCGCGTTACCGACCCGGCCCCCTCGGCGGCGCGGGTGCGTGCCGCAGCC
>NZ_VSMK01000656.1 GCF_011682075.1 Nitratidesulfovibrio liaohensis | reverse complement strand
GCCCGGCGGGCAGCGGCGCGGGGGTCACATCGACCACCTGGCCCTGCCTTGCCCCGCGCTTGCGGTTCCACAGGAACTGGAACACGCCCATGCCCGGCAGCCTCAGCCAGCGGGAAGCGCGCGCGGTGCTGGCCGCTGGGTCCGCAGGGTCCGCGGGATTTGGCAGACGGTCGTCGCCCCCCACGATCACCGGGCGGGGCATGGCGGGTTCCTTTGGGCTGCGCTGCGCGGAAATTTCCAGTCTTGCGGCGGGCTTTGCCTTGGGCGTCAGCCCTTCACGCAACCCTTGAAGGATGCGGCGGCCCATGGCCGACCAGGACAGGGCCAGCACCAGTTGGGCCGAGATAAGGAACAGGAACAGCCACACCAGCGCCGAGCCACGCGGGCTGAAATAGCGTGCCGCGAAGTTATGCAGGACGACACCGAAAAAACCGCCGCCGCCCACGTCGCCGACGGACAGGTTCCACCCCGCGCCCATGGTGGCCACGCACGCGCCCAGCAGGATCAACCCCAGCCAGCGCCACCACGGCACATCAAAGGGGATGACCACGTAGCGCGCGCCGATCCCCATGAAGCCGAACGGCCACAGGAACGCGGAAAAGCCAAAGAGATCCACCAGGATGCCGCCGATATACGAGCCGAACAACCCCGCGCTGTTGCGCACCTGCGTGGCATTGCTGACCACGTGGTTCAGGCTGGGATCGCGAGCGTCGAAGGTGGCGAGGCTGAGCAACAGCAGCAGCCCCCAGAAGATGAGGAAGAGCCCGAAAAGTTCGCGGGCCAGTTTGTTGCCGTCCGTGGCGGCACCCTCCTGATTGTCGCGGAGTGCGTATTGGCGCGGGGCGGCCCGCAAGGAAAAGGGATATGACCGTATCGGCCATATCCCTTACCGTACTCGTGGGTTTCCGTCCACACGGCCCCGTCGCACCGGACTGGCGACCATGGCCGCCATCCGCCTCGGAGGGGGGTGAAGTGCCCCAGGGGGCCGTGCGCGAAACCGGGCTATTCGCGGCCCAGATATTCGCGGGTGCGGGTATCGACCTTCACGCGGTCGCCGATGTTCACGAAGATGGGCACGCCGATGACGATGCCGGTTTCCAGCGTGGCGGGCTTTGTCACGTTGCTCACGGTGTCGCCCTTGGCGCCGGGTTCGGTGTCGGTCACTTCCAGCACCAGGGACACGGGCAGGTCGATGTCCAGCGGCTTGCCGTTGTACAGCAGCACGCGCACCTGCTGGGCTTCCTTGAGGAAGCCGGCCTTGCCGTCGGTGGTGTCTTCCGCGATGTGCAGCTGTTCGTAGGTGGTCAGGTCCATGAATACGAGATCGTCGCCTTCACGGTACAGGTACTGCATTTCACGGGTTTCCATGTCGGGGCGGCCCACCTTTTCGCCGGAGCGGAAGGTGTTGTCCACCACGCGGTCGTTCAGCAGGTTGCGCAGCTTGGTGCGCACCATGGCGCCGCCCTTGCCGGGCTTGAAATGCTGGAACTCGACGATTTCGAAGGGCGTGCCGTCGATTTCGATCTTGAGACCCTTCCTGAAATCGGTGGTTGAATACATGAAGCCTCCGGAGTGATGTTCGTAGGGATATGCGGCGCTACACCGGGGTCGCGGCGGGCGACTGCCGGGCATCCAGATGCAGCACCAGCGCCTGCACGGCGAGCGCGTAGCTGGTGATGCCGAAGCCCGCCACCACGCCGATGACGTGGCGGCCGATGTAGCTCTTCTGGCGCAGCGGTTCGGACCGCGCCAGCACGTTGCTGAGATGCACCTCGACGCAGGGCAGCCCGATCCAGGCCAGGCAGTCGGCCAGGGCAAGGCTGGTGTGGGTGTACGCGCCCGCGTTCAGCACCACGCCGTCCACGCCGTCGCGCCGGGCCTGTTCCAGCCGGTCGATGAGCGCGCCTTCGCCGTTGGACTGGAAGAACTCCAGTTCCACGCCGCTGGCGCCAGCGCCCAGCACCTGCCCCACCAGGCCGGGCACGGCATCCATGCCCACGCTGCCGTAGATGTCGGGCTGGCGCACGCCCAGCGCGCCCAGATTGGGGCCGTTCAGCACCAGTATGCGGTAGCGGGCCATGCGGCGTCCTTTGTGCGGTTGGCGGCGCGGGGCCGGTTGTTGGGAGCGTGGCCGGTTGCGACGGAACGGGGATGGGCCGGACTGGACACCATGCGCCCGCATCGGGTAACAGGATATTTTTTCCCAACGGCGGCTTGTTGTCAACAATGAAGCCACGCCGGGCTCCATGCTCCGGCAGCCGCCCCACGTCATGCCCGACAGGCCCCCATCATGCCGTCCATCGGGTCTACCCCCAGCCACACGGCGCCCGGCGCCATCGGATACGACCATGCAACCAGTGCTTGAACTTGAAGCCACCGTCTACACCCTTGAACAGATGCGCGCCTTCGACGCGCCGCAGATAGCCCTTGCCGGGCGCTCCAACGTGGGCAAATCCTCGCTCGTCAACGCCCTGGCCCGCCGCAAGGCGCTGGCCAAGATCAGCGCCACCCCCGGCAAGACGCGTTCCATCAACTATTACCGCGTGAAGCCCGACGGCTTCTACGTGGTGGACCTGCCCGGCTACGGCTACGCCAAGTGCAGCAAGGAAGAACGCCAGAAGTGGGCAGAGCTCATCGAACGCTACCTGAGCACCTGCCCCACCCTGAAGGCCCTGACCGTGCTGCTGGACAGCCGCCTGGAGCCGCAGCAACTGGACCTGGACCTGACCTCGTTCGCCCGCAAGAGCGGCATCACCCTGCTGCCGGTGCTGACCAAGGCCGACAAGTGCTCCCAGCGCGAACGCGCCGAGCGCCAGCGGCAGTGGCGCGACATCCTGGGGGGCATTGCCCCGCTGGTGGTGTCCGCCAAGACGGGCATGGGCGTGGACAACCTGTGGGCGTCACTGCGCAAGGTGGTTACCGTGGGCGAAGTGCGGGGGTCCGCTCTTCTGGATCCCTTCGGCAGCGCCAAACGCGACGTGCCGCTGGCGGATGCCGCGTCTCAGGGCCGCGCCGCCGCTCATCCTGACGCCGCCGTGGATGCTCCGGCCCCGCGCCCTGCTTCCGAATCCGACGCAACCGGGGAGTGAACCGACCTCCGTCCCGTCTGCCCGATTCTGTTCAGCCCTGTCAGCCCTGTCAGTCCTGTCCCACCCTGTTCCGTTCTGTTCGGGCTGCGGTGGCCCTGATTCGTCCAGGCCTGCTCGTCTTTCCTCCGAACGGCACGGCGCCCCGTCATGTCATGCATGCCGGGGCGCCGTTCATTGGTGCTGTTTCGTCCTGTTGCCGGATCACCCGGCCTTGAAGCGTGGTTTCAGCACCCATGCCAGCCGGATCAGGGCAATGCCCCCGATCAGCCCGTTGGATCCCCAGGCGGCCAGCGGCGGCGTGACGATGCCCTTCTGACCCAACGTGCCGCCCACCGTGAACATGGTGTAGAACAGAAAGGTGATGATCAGGGCAAGGCCGATGCACAGGTAGATGTTGTCGCGCCAGGTCACCACGGCGGCGGCCACCATGGCCATGACCACCAGCGAGGCGGCGTAGGCCAGCTTCATGTGCCACGCAGTGCGCACCCCTTCCACGTTGGAGCCGGATGCGGACAGCCGGTCGATGGCGTCGCCCAGTTGCCACAAGGGCAGCCGCGAGGGGTCGGCGTTGCGCGCGGTGATCAGGAAGGCCTGCACGTCCTGCCGCAGATGCAGTGACAGGGTATCCTGACGGGTGCTGAGATACCCCGTAGGGTCGAATACGGTCACGTCGCGCAGTTCCCAATTTTCATTGCCGGCCGTGAACGATGCAGCGCGAATCACCCGGGCGATGGTCAGGCCGTCGGCGGACAATTCGTAGGCGGCAAGGTCGGTTCCCGTCCCCTTGGCCGGTACCACTTCCGCCAGGTTGACCACGTAGGGGCCGTCAGTGAACCAAACGTTGCGCAGGGTGGCCGTGGCCTCGGTCTTGCCGCGCACGTCCTCGCTCCAGATGCGTGCGGCCTCCACCTCGCCGGAAACGCCCAGCACCTGCGAGAAGCCAAGCTGCACCACGGCCCAGACCACGCCGCAGAATACCAGGTTGCGGGCCACCCGCCCCATGGATATGCCGCCAGCCTGCAAGGCGACGAGTTCGCGCCCGCGCGACATCAGGCAGAGCTGGGCCAGGGTGGCCAGCAGGAACACGGCGGGCAGGATCTGCGAGATGATCAGCGGCGTCTTGGCCACGAAATACCAAGCGGCCACACCGAAGCTCACCCCAGCTTCCAGAAAGTCGTCCAGCCTGTCGAACAGGTCGGACAGGATGTACAGCCCGGTGCCGATGGCCAGGGTGGGGAGGATCAGCGTCAGGTTGTTGCGGAACAGGTAGCGCGAAAGCAGGCTCATGCGGACGCCCTTTTGCGCCGCAGGGCGAGCCGGCTGTGCGAGAACAGGCTGACCACGGCGGGCGTGCGCTCGTGCGCGGCCAGACGCAGCCCCCACAGCCCGGTGGCCAGGAACAGGGCGTTGGGCATCCACAGGCCCACCACCGGCGGGATGGTGCCCGCCTCGCCCGTGGTCAGTCCGAACGAGAGCAGGCTGTAGTAGACCAGGAACATCAGCAGTGCCAGCACTACGCCGAACTGGCGGTGCAGCCCTTCGAAGGCGCAGGCCAGCGGCATGGCGAACAGCCCCAGCACCAGGCAGGCCGCCGGGAATACCCAGCGCTTGTGCAGTTCAACCGCCACCTTGCGCAGGTACTTGTCGCCCAGCGAGGCATTGGCCTCGTCCTGGGGCAACGCCCGCAACTGCGACCAGGACAGCTCCTTGGGCTTGATCTCCCCAAGGTCCAGCCCCTTGAACATCTGCCCCAGATCGATGCGCACCACGTACTCGCCAAAGCCCAGCACGGATACCTGCTGCCCTTCGGTCTTGTACAGGCGGCCGTTCTGCAGGCGGAACAGCAACTCGCCGCGCGCCTCGTCGGTGGCGATGTCGCCGGTGGGCGCCAGAATGGTCAGGGTGGCGTCCTTGCGCGAACGGTCCTCCACGATGACCTGCGACAGTCTGCTGTCGGCGGGGTCCACCTGGCGGGCAAACAGGGTAAGTCCGGGAATGTCCTTGTTGAACACGCCGGGTTGCACCACCACGCGGGCGCGACTGTTGGCGATTTCCATGACCGTGGCGCGGAAGTGCGACATGCCCCAGGCCAGCCCCTGCAACGAGATGCCCAGGGTCAGCAGGGTGCACAGCACGCAGAACAGCACCGGCGCGGCCAGCATCTGGTACAGGCTGACGCCGCCCGCCTTGAGGGCGATGAGTTCGCGGTCGGTGCTCATGCGCAGAAAGGTCAGGAATACGCTGAGCATGCACGCCACCGGTACCACCAGCAGCATGAAGAACGGGGTCAGATAGACGAACAGCAGCACCGCGTCGGCAAGGCCGAGATCCAGCCCCAGAAAGAGTTCGCGCAGTTGCAGGCCCCGGCCGATGAGGACCAGGGTGAGCAGCGAGCCCAGACAGAGCAGGAACAGGTGCAGCAGTTCGCCAAACAGCTGGCGCTGCAACAGGGTATTGAGACGGAGGGACAGAGGGTTATTCCTGTATGTGGTCGTTGTGGCAGTTGCGGAACAGGTCCAGCAGCATTTCGGTTTCCATGGGGCCGAGGTTGAACCGCGCGCCCGCCTCGTCCACGATGTCGGTCAGGGGACGGGACGGTTGCTCGGCACGGTGTTCCGCCACCCAGGCGGCGGCGCGCTTTACCAGTTCGCTGTGCGGAATGACGGTGGTCATGGTCCCCCCTGGCGGGTTTGCGGAGCGGCATGGTTGCAGGCGATGGTCTTGGCGGCCAGTCGACATCCAGTCTAGAGTCAGTCGGAGGCCAGAAGGCTTGCGGCCGTTCGCGCGGCGTGGAATTTACATCAACCACGACGGGGTTGCAACTCGCCGGTCCATGCGGTATCCCCGCGCAATCCGGCGTATCGGCCTTGCGCAATCCTGCGCGCTTTTTCGCGCCTTGCCGCGCCCGGCCGAGTCTTTCCGTGCTCTGCCCGCGCGGGGCTGCGCCTCCACCCCCAGCCGCACGGCCGCTCCAGGCCGAACACCATCCATGCACGACATCATCTCCGCCGTCCTGCTCGGCATCGTCGAAGGGCTGACAGAATTCCTGCCGGTGTCCTCCACCGGGCACCTGATCATCGCGGGCGACCTGCTGGGCTTCACCGGGCCCAAGGCGGCCACCTTCGAGGTGGTCATCCAACTCGGGGCCATCCTGGCAGTGGTCGTGCTGTACTGGGACCGCTTCTGGGGGCTGCTGCGACCAAAACCGTACGTGCGCTTTGCCGGGGTGCGCGGCATCGTGCTGCTGGGCATCACCTCGCTGCCCGCCAGCCTGCTGGGCCTTGCGACGCATCATTACATCAAGGATCACCTGTTCAGCCCCGCCACCGTGGCCCTGGCCCTGGGCGTGGGCGCCGTGGCCATGCTGCTGGTGGAGCGGCGCAAACACCGCCCCGTGTACATGGACCTGGACGACATGACCCCGGCGCTGGCGCTGGGCATCGGGCTGTTCCAGTGTCTGGCCCTGTGGCCGGGGTTCTCGCGCTCTGCCGCCACCATCATGGGTGGCATGCTGCTGGGCGCGCGACGCGGCCTGGCCGCCGAGTATTCGTTCATTGCGGCGGTGCCCATCATGTTTGCGGCAACGGGCTATGATCTGCTCAAGAGCCATGCCCTGTTCACCAGCGCGGACATTCCCTTCTTCGCCACCGGATTCGTGGTGTCGTTCCTGGCCGCGTGGGTGGCCGTGAAGGTGTTCATCGGGCTCATGGGCCGGGTGACCCTGGCCCCCTTTGCCTGGTACCGGCTGGCCGTGGCCCCGCTGGTGTTCTGGTTCATGGTCAACTGACGCCGTGTGGGGCGGGCGCAATGCCGCGCCGGGCGTGGTTGCGCGGACTTTTTCAAAAAGCCGCCAAAAAACGCTTGCCAAGGCACCCCGTGTCCGGTAGAGAAACCATCCGTCGCAACGGGAACGAGTCCCGAGCGGCACTGGACTTGGCAAGGTAGCTCAGTTGGTTAGAGCATGCGGTTCATACCCGCAGTGTCGGGGGTTCAAATCCCTCCCTTGCTACCAAGAATACGAAAGGCCCTGTGGACACAGGGCCTTTTTTCGTTTTTCCGCTCCTCTCTCCCGTCACGGTCGTCACGCCCCGCCCTTCCTTCCGGACACCCTGCCCGCCCGGTCCGTTTCGGCTCCGCCGCGCCATGGTCTCTCACTGTCGGCGCGGCGTGCACCGGGCGCCTTGATGACGCACCCCGCGCGCCGTGCTAGTCTGCCTGCATTGGCAACCTTCTTTCCCATGCCCAGAGGCACTCATGCAGACCGCCCCCCCTTCACGCAGCACCCCCGCCAGCCATCGCGTGGGCAGCCTGATGGACCGCCTGAAGGACGTCCTGTCCACGTCGGAATGCCGATCATGCGCATCCGCCCGCGAATTCCTGCGCTACGTGGGACCGGGGTTGCTGGTCACCGTGGGGTTCATCGACCCCGGCAACTGGGCCTCCAACGTCAGCGCCGGAGCGCAATTCGGCTACTCGCTGCTGTGGATGGTCACGCTGTCCACGGTCATGCTCATCCTGCTCCAGCACAACGCCGCGCATCTGGGGATAGCCACCGGGCTGTGCCTGTCCGAGGCGGCCACCACCCATCTGCCGCGCTCCGTTTCCGTTTTCGTGCTGGGGTCTGCCGTGGCGGCGTCCGTGGCCACGGCCCTGGCGGAACTGCTGGGGGCGGCCATCGCCCTGCGCATGCTGTTCGGCCTGCCGCTGGGGGCGGGCACGGTGCTGACCATGGCCGTGGTCTGCGTGTTGCTGCTGACCAACTCCTACACCCGCATCGAACGCTGGATCGTGGGGTTCGTATCGCTCATCGGCATCTCGTTCCTGTACGAGCTGACTCTGGTGCCGGTGGACTGGCGCGCCGCCGCGCACGGCTGGGTGACGCCCTCCATTCCGCCCGGCGCGCTGGTGGTGGTCATGAGCGTGCTGGGGGCCGTGGTCATGCCGCACAACCTGTTCCTGCACTCCGAGGTCATCCAGAGCCGCCAGTGGAACCTCGAGGACGCCGTGGTGATCAAGCGGCAACTGCGCTACGAGTACCTGGACACCCTGTTTTCCATGCTGGTGGGCTTTGCCATCAACAGCGGCATGATCCTGCTGGCGGCGGCCGCATTTTTCAGCCATGGCCTTCAGGTGGACGAACTGGAGCAGGCCTGTGCCCTGCTTTCGCCCTTGCTGGGCGGGGCGGCGTCCACGGTGTTCGCACTGGCGCTGCTGTTCGCGGGGCTTTCGTCCAGCGTCACGGCGGGCATGGCCGGGGGCAGCATCTATGCCGGCATGTTCGGCGAGCCCTACGCCATCAAGGACAAGCACACCCGGTGGGGTGTGGGCATCACCCTGGGGGCGGCAGCCCTGATCATCACCGCCATAGACGACCCGCTGAAGGGTCTGGTGTATTCGCAGGTGGCCCTTTCCATGCAGCTTCCGTTGACGGTGCTGCTGCAACTGTACCTTACGTCCAGCCGCAGGGTGATGGGCCAGTACGCCAATCCGCCGTCCACGCGGGCCATGCTGTGCTGCATAGCGCTCATTGTAATCGGGCTCAACGCCCTCTTGCTGCGGGAACTGTTTTTCGGTTAGAGCTACGCGTCGCCGATGGATTGGTTGCCAGCGGTGCCGTTCTCCCGTCTCAATTCCTTACCCCATTCACCCCATTCATCTTTGACCAGCACAGGCGCGACCTTGTCCCACGAAACTTCTCGCACGGGCCGCATGCCCGGCGGCCCCGCAGGCTCCGCCACCCCTGAAGACCAGCTTCCCGGACACCCCATGCACAAGTGGATACGCCTTGCCTTCGAACTGCTGCCATTGCAGGTTTTCGCCATCGCCTCGCGACTGGCGGGCGACGATCCCGAGCAGGCGCTGCTGCCCTACGGTCTTGGCGCGCTGTGCGCCGCGCTGTGCATGGCCGTGCTGATGTGGCGGCGCATTCTGCTTGACCGGCTGCTGCTGGGGGTGAACATTTCCATCATGCTGGGCGGGCTTGGCCTGTACGCACGCACGCCGGGCCTTGCGCACATGCTGGCCGACCTGCGCGCGGCGGGCGTGTTCGTGATCATCCTGCTCACGGCGGGGGTCACCTATCTGGCCCGCCCCAGCGCCCTGCTGGACATGCCGCGCGGCAACGCGGAACCGTGGGACCGCTACATGCTGTACGCCACCTTTGCCGCCTTCGTGCTGGCCTTCATCACTCGCTCGCAGCCGCTGATTTCCGGCATGCTGCTGGCGGCACTGTTCATCGTGCGCGGCAGCCTGCAACAGGCTGCCCACAACGCGCACCAGTAAGCACGCCCTTCGCGCTGCAGGCGCCCTGTCGCCACCGCACGGCCGTCTCCATGGAGGCGGCCGTTTTCATGTGTGCCCGCCTTCGCTGGCGGTTCATACCTTTCCCTTTTCTTCCGACGTTCGTTGATCACGCCCGCCGTGGCGCATCGTGCCCTCCCCCGCCGGGCCGCGATCGGACTTTTCCCACCCGCCCTGCTCTTGCTCTATGGCTCCTTCGCGCACGCCAACGCTGGCGCAACACCACAAGACCGCGAGGCATGTTGGGGCGGCAAACCCCAGCCCTTTCTTCATTCCGCAAAGAAAAAGGGGGCGTCCGAAGACGCCCCCCCTGCAGGGTCAGGTCGGTCGAGTGCCGTGCCTACAGCAGGTGCAGGTACGGAATGGCCACGTAGACCAGGGTGCCGAGCACCAGCACATAGCCCACGCACACGGCCAGGGTGCGGTTCATGATGCGCCCTTCGTAGCCGGTAAGGCCGGTGGCGGCAGTGGCCACGGCGATGGACTGGGGCGAGATCATCTTGCCCGCGGTGGCGCCGGCGGCAGAGGCGGACACGATCCACGTGCTGTCGATGCTGATGCGATTGGCCACTTCCATCTGCAACTGGCCGAAGAGCACGTTGGACGAGGTGTCGCTGCCGGTGACGAAGGTGCCAAGTGCGCCGAGCAGCGGCGAGATGAACGGAAAGTAGCTGCTGGTGGAATCGGCCACGGCGATGGCGATGGTGTTGATCATGCCGCTGGTGGCCATGACCTTGGCCAGCGCCACGATGGAAACCACGGTGATGCCCGAGTACACCAGCTTCTTGGCGGTGCTGCCGAGCACGCCGGTGATCTCGCGCACCTTCACGCCCTGGATCATGCCGCCGATGTAGGTGGCGATGATGATCAGCGCGCCGGGGGTGGCGATCCACTTGAAGGTGAAGGGATTGTCGCCGTAGATGCGCACGGTGGTCTTCACGGCGCCCAGGGCGTCGCGGATGGCCGGGAACAGGTTGCTGCACAGGATGATGAAGGCGAACACCAGAATGTACGGCAGCCAGGCCTTCACCTTTTCGGCGGCGGGAATGGGATCGACCTGTGCGGCGGTGTCGCGGTGGAACAGGCGCGCCCAGACGATGGTGGCGATCATGCTGCACACGCTGCCGATGAGGCACGGCAGTTCGGCGCCCATGTACTTTGCGGTGTACAGCTGCGGAAAGGCGAAGGCCAGGCCGGAAACCAGGGTGGCCCAGAACACGCCCTTGATGCCCTTGAACCCGGAGGTAAGGATGACCAGCAGGTAGGTGATCAGGATGATGAACACGAACAGCTGCAACGCGGTGTAGTAGCTGATGGTCTCCACCGGCAGGCCGGTGACGCCCGCCATGGTCACGATGGGAATGCCGATGGCCCCGAAGGCCGTGGGCACGGTGTTGGCCACCAGGCAGATCACCGCGGCGAACATGGGCTGAAAGCCCATGGCGGCAAGGATGCTGGCGGGAATGGCCACGGCGGTGCCGTATCCGGCCACGCCCTCGAGAAAGCCGCCGAAGCCCCAGGCCACGATGAGTACCAGCAGGCGCTTGTCGGTGGTGATGGACGAGAGCATGCGGGTGATCACGTCCATGCTGCCGGTGTGGCGGGCAAGGTTGTAGGTGAACACGGCGGCGATGATCACGATCATGATGGGCCACAAGGCCATGGCCGCCCCTTCAAGCGCGGCGGAAAGGGCCATGACGGCGGGCATCTTCCACCAGCCGAACACGGCAAGGGCCAGCGTGCAGACCAGCGTGAGCGCACAGGTGCGATAGGCTGGCAGCTTGAGCACGACAAGCGAGAAGATCAGCCAGACGATGGGGGCGAGCGCTGCCGCCAATTGCAGATAATCCATGGACGCCATTGTGGGATGCACCTCCGAAGTGAGCGTTCACACTATCCGGCATGTCCTCACGCCATGCCGAATGCATTGGTTGGTCAAGCAATGAGCGGGGTGGTAGCATTTCGACCTGACAGCGTCAAGATTCGGGGTAGGCATTTTCCATGAAGTTGCGGCGCGTGCGCGATGTGTAGTGCTGCACTCATCATGCCGTGTGCTTACTGTACAGACGGCGGCGCAAGCATTTCGGAGAATATGCAGAATCAATTGCCAGTCATGAATGTATTGCTGTGGGAATATTCGTCGCAAACAGGAACGGCTCCGGAGCATGTGCATCCGAAGCCGTTTCATTGTGACTGTTGCGTGGGGTGTTGGCAGTTCAAGTCATGCGTGGTGCATGAAAGTGCACCAAAGCATTATGCCGGTTCGTCATCGTCGAAGTGGCTGTGCTTGGCGTTGACGCCGCGCACGGCGAAAAACACGCTCTCGCCGATGTTGGTGGAAAGGTCGCCGATGCGTTCCAGCCTGCGGCAGATGATCAGGAACGACAGCGCCGCCTCGATCTTTTCGGGGTTGGACTTCATGTGCTGCACAACCCTGAGGGTGAGCTGGCGCAACCCGCAGTCCACGCCTTCGTCCAACTCGGCCAGCCTGCGGCCCAGGTCGGGGTCCATGTCCACCACGCACTGCACCGCCTGGTGCACCATGTTGCGCACCAGCGGCACGAAGGCCTTGAAGTCCTCGTCGAAGGGCAGCGGAGGCAATGCCACCAGGGGCATGGTGCGTTCGGCGATGTTGGCGGCCTCGTCGGCCATGCGCTCGATGTCGTTGGCAATGCGCATGGTGGCCAGCACGGTGCGCAGGTCTTGCGCCAGTGGCCCTTCGCGGGCCAGAAGGCGCATGCCCATTTCGTCGATGCAGGTTTCCATCTCGTTGATGGCGTGGTCGTGTGCGGCGACGGTCCAGGCCTTGGCCTCGTCGCGGTGGCAATAGGCGTCAATGCAGCTGTCGATGGCCTGCTCCACCGTTGCGAGCATGGCCAACAGCTTGTGGCGCAAGGCGTCGAGACGTTCGGTGGTCAGGTTGCGGGCGGGGGCCATGGCGCACTCCTTCCGTTGGGGGGGCCGCATGTCGGATGCGGCTCCGCATGTGCTTTCTTTCACGTGGATCATGCCATTTTTCACGCCGGGGCGAAACCCCCTGCGCGTGGGGTTTTCCGGCTGACGCGGGCTGTCGCCTGCAAGGCGCCGGAACCGTATGCGGCAATGGGCACTTCGCCGGGCAACGCCGCTCTGACGAAAGCGCCCCGGCGGGTGGGCCGGGGCGCATGGAGTACAGCGGATGGCGGGCCCGGCGCTAGCGGCGCGCGCCCTCGAAGGCGATGGAAATGATCTCGTAGCTGATGCGGCCACGCGGGGCATCGACCACGATCTCGTCGCCTTCTTCCTTGCCCAGCAGCGCTCGCGCCACCGGCGAAAGCACGGAAATGGTCCCCTGTGCGTAATCGGCCTCGTCCGGGCCGAGCAGCGTGTAGCGCTTGGATTCGCCGCTGTCGAGATCCTCGATTTCCACGGTGGCGCCAAACATCACCTTGTCACCGGACAGGCTGTCCAGATTGATGACGTTGAACTGGGCCATGCGCGATTCGATGTACGAGATGCGGGCTTCGAGCATGCCCTGCCGTTCGCGGGCGGCGTCATACCCGGCGTTTTCTTTCAGATCGCCTTCTTCGCGGGCTTCCTTGATGGCCTGGATGATCGCCGGGCGTTCCGACTTCAGGCGTTCCAGTTCCTTCATCAGTCGATCGTAGCCTTCGGTGGAGATGGGGATGCTGCTCATGCTCGTTCCTTGAAATATCTGGGCATGGTCTGTTACCGGGCAAAAAGAAAGTGTCCCGCCGACGGGGCAAACCCCGCGCAGCGGCACAGTTCGGTACCGTCATCCGACGGCATGCTCAACAATATAGGCCAGCCGGGCGCGCCGGTCAAGATGCCGAGAGGCGGCAACAGGCCCGCTGGCCGCCGCGCAAAGCCATGTGGTCGGCGGCTTGCGCCGGATTGCGCCGGACTGCACTGGGCGGTGCCGGATTGGCAGGCACGTGACATGCCGTGCGGGGCTGGCCCGGCATGGGAATGAAGGCCAGGGTTGACCGTGCGCGAAACCTGCGGCATCGTCAGAATGGATACCCCCCCCCAACGCGCACGGCGTGTGCCTGCCCTGCCAGCCGCGCCGCACACCCGGAGGCCGCCATGCCCGAATACACCGCCACCCTGATCATTCGCGGCGAAGGTTGCGACTACGATCCCGAAGAACACATGGCCCGCATCCCATGCGAGAACTGCGGGCACATCAACGAAGTGGAGGTCTGGACGGACGATGCCGGGGCGGCGGACTTTTCCGGCTTTGCCTGCGAAAATTGCGGGCATTGGAATGGTCCCGGCTAGGTCAACTGCTTGGTAGCCCCATGGCGACGGCGGTCGTCAGGCCATGCCACCTCCCCGCCCTGCCCCGCTGGGCAGGGCGGGGCCACCCGTTCCGTTCCCCATTCCCTTGCGCCCATTGGTCAGGGCATGGTCACCTCGCGGTTGTACTCGCGCACGGCCTTGTCGATCTTGCCCTGGATGTGCTCGATGTCCGCCCGGGCACGGCGCACGTAAGCGTCCACGCAAGCCCGGTAGGCGCCCATCTTCTGGCGGTACAGGTCCCATTCCCAGGCTTTGTCCCCCGCAAAGGGACGCATGGGCGAGGTGCATTGCGCATCTGGGTATTCACCCCCCGGCAGCAGCGTGGCCTCTGCCCGCGCGGATGCAGGCACCATCCCCGAAAGCACGCTCCCCAGGGCCAGGCATGTCAGTACCGCCGCAATGTGGCGGCGCACTATGCTTCGTCCACGCCTGTCGGGCATGAGGCGGCCTGCGCGGCAATCCCCGCAGAAAGACCCGGCCCGACCATCCGACATGTCGTTCATCGTCAACGCGTTGTTTCGCATGGCGTTCTCCTGCCGTGCCCCGTATGCGGCGGGACTCCGGACTTTCTCTCAGATTCCGGCAAAACCCCCACGACTGTCAACGCGACTGATGGCGGTTGGGCGAGCCCGGGCGCATTTGGTCATATCTGGACAAATCTGGCCGAGTCTGGCGAATCCGGAAGCGGCAGGCCACCCGCGTGACTGCACACAGATTTGCGGCCCGCCCTGTCCGTAGCAACGATGCCGTCTGCCTGCCTCTTTTGGCTGGCACCGATCTTGCTCATTCCTGCCCCAGACACGGGAAGGGAAATTTCTGCACGACGGAGGCGGGCGTGGCCATAGACGGCATTTTCAACAATCTCGGTAGCATGATGGTCGTCCACCGTACCACGGGGCAGGACGCCGATGCAGGACGCTCCGCGTCCGGGTCCGAGCAGGCGCAGACGGCGGATGGCAACCTTGCCCGCCTGACCGACAGCGCCAGCCTTTCCGCGTTGAATCCCAAACTGCGCTCCACGCTGGAAGATATTTCCGAGCGTGGCGGCAACGTGTTGGAAACGCTGGAACAGAACGTCGCGGACCTGCAAGAGGGGTTTCTGGACACCCTTTCCGACCGGCTGGACGCCGCCGGGGTGTCGCTGGACGAAAAGCTGACTCTGTCCATGAATGATGATGGGGCGCTTTCCGTGCTGGGCGACCATCCGGACAAGGCGCGCATAGAACAGACCCTGGCCGATGCGCCGGAACTATCCTCGGCCTTCGGAGAGCTTGCCTCGCAGTCGGAACTCATCCGCGACATCCGCAGCCTGCGCCGGGTGGTTACCACGCGCGTTGGCGCTGCCGCCTACGACGCGGTGGACGCGGCAACGGCCGATACCGCAGAGACGGCATCTTCCGCCTATCGGGTCAGCCTGAAGGGGGCCATGTCGCACTTCTACTTCGGCAGAAACACCTAGCCGCCCTGCCTTGCGGGCTGCCCGGCTGCGTATCCAGGAGGATGCGGCCAGGCCGACCCGCGCCGCCCTGACGTACGGTGCGCCCGGCATGAAGATGGCGCAAGCGTGCCGTGCCCCGCACCCGGTGACCCCACACGTCCCTAACGCCTTCGCCCCGCATCTGGAAAAACACGTCCGCCCGGCCCCGGCAACAGCATGCCCGGCACGGGCGTTGTACGTTGTAGCCCGCACAGAGCGCATCCCTTGCCACCGGGTGCAAAAGCCCGTATAGCCCCTGTTCCGGTCGGGGCCGGTGGGTGCGCAACCGCCACACGCGCTTGCCCGCCACCTTGCCTTTGCCGGAGACGGCATTATAGTATGTGAAGCGGGATGGTGGCCCGCATTGCATCACGGCAGAACACGCCGTTCGCCGGACACCGCCGTACATACGGGGGCGCCCTGGTTTCGACGGGGATGTGGAAGCCGGAACTGCAGGCCGAGGCGCCGCTGGCCTCGTAAAAAGCGGCACCAAAAGTAATTGCCAACAATTACGAATACGCACTGGCTGCCTAATTAGTGGCCACGCCAAACCGATCGACGCCTGATACGTCGGCGAGGTGTAACTTCATCGGGCTGGCATCCAAGGGCGCTCGCCGCTGCGGATGTAAGAACTACAGGTGAGCTGGTCTAGGGCCGCCCGGTCGGGGGCCAAGCCCGTGACGACAATTGTTCCCGACATAAGCCTGTAGACGTTTCGCGTGGAATGTTCTCGGACGCGGGTTCGATTCCCGCCGCCTCCACCAATTTCTGGGCCGACCTGCCGCAAGGCAGGTCGGCCCGATCTTTTTGGTTCGTCCGCACTGGCTATGTCTGCCTACCGCTTAAAGCCCCTACGTTCCACGCCGCCGCGCGAAAGCGCACTCGCCCCACCCGCTCTGGCCTGTTGACGAAAATTCAGGATAGAATAGACACTCGACAAAACGACTTCGGGTTCATGTGCGCGCCGTGGGGCAGGTGCGGACCATGGACGACGCCATGCCGTGCCGCGCTCCGCCCCGTTCCGCCATGTTTCCGAAGTGATACGCCCGACTGCACAGGCCACGGCTCCATGAGCGCGCGCTGACGATCAGGTCGAGGATTCAGGGTTCACAGAGGCGCCGAATGGCTTTTGCACGAATGAAGAGACTGCGGGCAATGTTGCGCGGCGTGGCACTGGTCATGTTCCGAAATATGACCCGAAATATGACCCGGAACATGGTCCGGAACATGGCCCCGAATATCTCACGGATGCTGTCGCGGGTGGTGCCATGCGCGCTTTTGCTGTGCGTTGTCGCTTCGGGTGCCAGCGCCGGGCAGTCCACCCCGGTTGCAGCCCCACCAGCTTCCGCCCCGTCCGTTGGCACCCCGTCGGTTGGTGTCCCGTCCGGCCCTGCCCAGTCCGCTTCCGCGTCGTCCGCTCCCGCTCCGTCTGCGCCCGCCCTCACCCTTGCCACCACCATATCCCCGCCGCTCAGCGAACCCGGCCAGAACGGCATGCTGGATCAGATCATCAAGGGGGCCTTCGCGCGCATCGGGGTGCACGTAGCCTTGCAGCAACTACCCAGCGAGCGCGGACTGGTCATGGCCGACAACGGGCAGGTGGACGGCGACGGCAACCGCATCAGCGGGTTGCAGGCCGCCTACCCCAACCTGCTCCAGGTGCCGGAAAGCAACATGACCTACGAGTTCACGGCCTTTGCCCTGCGGCCAGACGTGAACGTGCGCAACTGGGACGACCTGCACCACTACACCGTGGCCTACATCATCGGCTGGAAGATTTACGACGAGAACGTGCGCGCCAGCAGCACGGTAAAGGTCGCCACGCCGGAAAACCTGTTTGCGCTGCTGCGGGCCGGGCGCGTGGATGTGGTGCTCTACTACCGTCTGGGCGGCCTGTACTACGCCCGCAAGCTGGGCCTGACCAACCTGCGTGTGCTGGCCCCTCCGCTGGCCACGCGCGAAATGTACATGTACCTCAACAGCCGCCATGCCGACCTGGTGCCTCGCCTGGCAGCTGCCCTGCGCGGCATGAAGAAGGACGGCAGCTACGAACGCATCGTGGCCCCGTTCCAGAGCCGTTGACGCACGAATCGCAGCGCACTGCCTGCCGTTCCGGCGGCCACCCTCCTGCTCCTTTCCGCTTTTCTCTCCCTTTGCCTTTACCCTGCCCAGCTTGCCGACCGGCGGCCTGCCTTCCTCGCCGTGCAGCCCATGGCCATCGCACCCCATTGAAACAATAACGCATCCGGCGTAACGCAGGGCTGAACGAAAGGCCGCCGACGCCGGAATCGTTCCGCCGCCGCGCCTTTCCAAGGACATGCCGAAGGTGACGCATGCGGATGCACCATGTTTTCCCCCTGACGGTCCTCGCGCTGCTGCTTGCACTGTGCGCGGCCCTGCCCGTCCCGGCCCGCGCCGCCACCAGCTTTCTTGCGCGCGAGGGCGACGAGGTGCTTGCCGCAGAGGGCGACCTGACCACCCGCCGCGCGCCCTGCTCCACCTTCAAGATCGCCATCAGCCTCATGGGCTACGACGCGGGCATCCTGATTGACGAAACGCACCCGGTGCGCCCCTACGACGAATCCCTGAACGTGGCCTATGACATGTGGAAGCAGCCGCACGACCCCGTCATGTGGATGCGCAACAGTTGCGTGTGGTATTCGCAGGTCACCACGCGCGAACTGGGCATGGAGCGCTTCAAGGCCTATGTGGACCGCTTCGGCTACGGCAACCGCGACGTTTCGGGGCGGCGTGGTACGGCAGGCACGGACGACGGGCTGACCCGCGCGTGGCTGTCCAGCAGCCTGGCCATCTCGCCCGAAGAAGAGGTGGACTTCATCGGCAGGCTGGTGCGCTCCGAACTGCCGGTATCGGCGCATGCGCAGGAAATGACCCGGCGCATCCTGTTCGTGCAGGATTTGCAGGGCGGCTGGAAGCTGTACGGCAAGACCGGCAGCGGGGTACGCCTGCTGCCCGACGGCGCCCGCGATGAAGACCGGCAGATCGGCTGGTTCGTGGGCTGGGCGCAGCATGGGGATGGCCGTACCGTGCTGTTCGCCCACCTGCTGGAGGACGAGGACGACAACCCCGCCCCGGCGGGGCGCAGGTCGCGCGATGCGGCCATCGTCAAGATGCAACGGCTGCTGGGTGTTGCCCCCGGTGAATGGTAGCGGCTGGTGAAGCACTGACCGAAACCGCACCCGCAGAAATCAGCAAGCCGGGTGGCGTTGCGCAACGCCACCCGGCTTTTCGTTGTTTTGGAGGGGGGAAGAAAGCGGCGGAGGCACCGTGCGGGGGATGGTCCCCAGCGCGGTGCGTGCCGCCCTTTCGCTTTCGCGCGGTCCGGCTACTCCGCGGGCTTCTTGCGCGCGCGGGGTTTTTGGGGCGCGGGGGCGCTTTCATCCGGGGGGCGGGAGAGCGGCAGGGGAATGGGCTGCGGCGCAGCCTTGCGGAGGGATGGTTCGTGCAGCCCCGGTTCGATCGCTTCGCCTTCAGGTTCGCTGGCGGCGGCGCTGACAGGTTCGCTGGCTGGTTCGGTTGCCGGGGCGGCAGGTGCGGGAATGGGGGCGTCGTGCGGCGTTGCCACATGGGGCGCGTCGGCTGCGCCCGGCGTATACGTCGCAACCGGCGTATCTGCCTCATCCACCGTATCCGGTACGCCCGGCACGTCAGGCCCGCTCGGCACATCAGGCGATGCATCCTCGACCACGTACTCGGCGGGGCCAACCGGCATCGCGGGCGGTACCGGCTGCACGTCCTGCATCACGGTGGCCTGTGCCGGGGGCGCGGGCGGCAGCACCCTGGTGGCCTGAACCCCGCCGGATGGCGAAACATCGATGGTGCCCGGCAGGGCGCGCGGCATCATGGCATCGTTCTGTCCGGGCAATTGGGCCAGCATGCTGCGCTGGTCCACGATGATCATGCCGGTACGCTCCAGCACCTCGCGCCGGTAGGCGTATTCCTCCTGCATGCGGCGTACCTTGTAGGCGAACAGCATCCGCCCCAGATAGCCCACGCACCACGCGGCCAGCACGCCGCCGCCCACCCACAGCACCAGATGCTCGGTGGATTCGCCCAAGCGGATGACGAAGCCCAGCACCTTGTCGAAATAGTAGATCACCGTGGCCAGCAGGGTCACGCCCAGCAACAGCAGAAAGGTGGGTACGCCGTTCACGGCGGCCAGCATCTTTTGCAGCCACGGTGGCAACTGGCGCAGCTGCGCCTCGGTCAGCACCGGGTCGCCCTTGATCAGGCGGGTGTAGCCCAGCGCAATGACCTGCAACACCAGCAGCACAACCACCGGCGCGGCGGCCACCGAAACAAGGTACCCACCCCACGGAAAGCGGAAGCGCACCGTGCCGTCGGGCATGCTCTGCACGTTGGCCACGCCCTGCCAGATGGCCACGATGGCCACCAGAAACTCCACCAGCACGATGCCGATGACGATGTAGGCCAGAACGTACTTGCGCTCCTGCTCGCCCAGCAGGTCGCCCAGGCCGCCGAACCCCCCTCGGTCGTGGGTGGGCTGTTCCGCTGCCTGTCCGGCGGACCGTTCCGCGGACTGGCCGGAATCGGCATCGGAACCGGCGCCGGGGGCAGTACCGCCCGATGGCGTACCGCCGGACGCTTCGGCAGATGCGCTGCCGGGTGTGCCGCCCGCTGTGTCGTCAGGCGCGCTGGCCGACCGGTGGGCGGCATCCGGTTCGTTCCGTGATCCGGAGAAGAATTTGGAGAAAAACATGGGTATATCCGTGCGACGGCGGTGCCGTGTTGTCGTCGTGCGTGGGTGCCCCGGAGACGGGAAAAACGCCCCCGGCTTGCGCATGGCGCGTGCTGGGGGCGCCTTCCGCCGGTCGCGGCGCCATCCTGGCGGGCGCGGGGCGTCAGGAGCGCCTTTGCTCCGTTTGCCACCATACGATGCACGGCGGCTTTTCTCAAGATGTTCGACGGCAGGAATGCTCCGCGTGGCCTGCGGCGGGGTGGCCGGGCATGTCGGCGGACGGGGGGCTACGATCATCAAGCCGTCAGATGCACTCGCGCACCATGGGCTGGAAGGTCTTGGTGGCGGCGTCCCAGCCCAGAAGTTCGCCTTTCTCCAGGTCGAAGAACCAGCCGTGCAGTGAAAGTTCGCCCTGCTCCACCCGTTCGCGCAGCCAGGGGAAGGTCAGCAGGTTTTCCAGCGAGACCAGAATGGATTCCTGCTCGCAGGCGCGGTGCAGTTCCTGCTCCGAGCAATGCGGGCAACTTTCCTGCACCCGTTCCTGCGCGGGCGCGGCAATGCTGACCCAGCGCGACAGGAATTCCGTGTCGTCCCTGCCCCCTGCCGCACCGGAAAGCAGCGCCTTGATGCCACCGCAACGGGCGTGGCCCAGAATGATGATGTCTTCCACCTTCAGGCTGCGCACGGCAAATTCCAGCGCGGCGCTGACACCGTGCTGGGTGGTGGTGTGCGCCTCGTACGGGGGCACCAGGTTGGCCACGTTGCGCACCACGAACAGGTCGCCGGGGTTGCAATCCAGCAGCAGGGCCGGGTCCACGCGCGAATCGCTGCACGCGATGACCAGCGCCTTGGGGGACTGCTCTTCCACCAGGTTTTCGAACAGGTTGTGGTCGCGGCAGAACCAGCTTTTCTGAAAACGCCGGAAGCCGGCGATGAAGCGGCCAAGATCGGGTGCGGACATGAAAGGCTCCGGAGCTGCCGTGCGGGACGGGATGCGGTATTGCGGGATGCGGAAAACGTACAGGCCCGGCGCGCGGCGAACGCCGCTTCCACCGGGTAATTGGGAATTGTACGTTTTTTTGTCCGTCGCGCAACCCGGATGCGAGTAACCGCTTGCGTTTTCATGCGCCGCGCTGCCCTTTCCGGGCATGGTACGTGCGTGCGGCGCGGGTCAGGTCGGCTTGGCCGACGTGCGCCGGGCCACGGCAGCGGCGATGGCCGTGGAGAGTTCGGTGACCATGACCGGCTTCGACACGTATGCGTCCATGCCCTCGGCCAGGAATTTTTCCTTGTCGCCTGCCATGGCATAGGCGGTCATGGCGATGATCGGAATCCGCGCATCCAGCACCCCGGACGAGCCGCCGCGTATCTGCCGCGTGGCCTCCACGCCGTCCATCACGTCCATCTGCACGTCCATGAGCACGCAGTCGAACCGCCTGGCCCGCAGGGCATCCAGCGCCTGGGCACCGTTGGCGGTGGTTGTCACTTCATGCCCCATCTGCTCCAGAAGCCGCCGGGCGCACAGACGGCTCACTTCGTCGTCCTCGGCCAGCAGGATATGCAGTCCGCCGTGGCCGGTGCTGGCAGGGGCTTTGTCCGGCGGCGCGAACTGCGTTGCCCCGTCGGGAAGGCTGAAGGGCAGGGTCATGCAAACGCAGGTGCCCTCTCCCTCCGCGCTGTCGAATTGCAGGGTGCCGCCCATGGCGAGCACCAGGTTGCGCACGATGGCCAGACCAAGCCCGGCCCCCTGATGGGACCGGGTGTAGCTTTCCTCCACCTGGGCAAAGGGGCGGACGATGTGGTCCAGTTTGTCGTCCGGAATGCCGATGCCGGTATCGCTGACGATGAACAGCAGGCGTAGTTCGCCGGTGGGCATGGGGGCCAGCGGAAAGACCTCGAGGCGGACCTCGCCCTTGTCGGTGAACTTCATGGCGTTGCCCACGAGATTGAACAGTATCTGCCGCAGGTGAACCTCGTCCCCCACCAGGACAGGCGGGATTTCCGGCGCGCATGCGAGAACGAGAGGCACCCGCTTGCTCTGGTGCATGGGCGAAAACGTTTCCGCCAATGCCGCGAAAGCACTGGCCAGGGTGAAGGGCCTGTGGTTGATGCGCATGCCCCCGGCCTCTATGCGCGACAGGTCCAGCAGGTCGCCCAGCAGGTCCGTCAGGCGGCGACCGGAACGCTGGGCAAGATCCAGGTATGTGTCCCTTTCGTTGGCGTCCTCGTTGCCCTTGATGAGTTGCAGCATGCCCAGCAGGCCATTGAGTGGGGTGCGCAGTTCGTGGCTCATGTTTGCCAGGAACAGGCTTTTGGCCTGGTTTGCGGTTTCGGATTGGCTTCTGGCTTCGCGCAGTTCGGCCTCGGTGCGGACGCGTTCCAGCCTGTCCCGCTCCAGCGCCTGGGCCATTTCATTGAACGAACGGGCCAGGATGTCTATTTCGGTAACCCCCCGCTCCGGCACGACGCGGGTATTCAGATCGCCTTCGCCGATGCGCACCGCCGCGGCCGCAAGCTCTTCCAGCCTGCGCCCCATGTTCCGGCCACCGAGAAACCAGCCGCTGCCCAGCGTAAGCACCACCATCAGCAACAGGATGCCCAGGTCGCGCCGCAGGATTTCCAGCGCCTGGGCATGGATCCTTGCCTTGGGAGTGCCCGCGAACATGTACATGTAGGGCGGCGCGTTCGGTGCGGTGCGGATTTTCCGAAAGGCCACGATGCGCAGCACCCCGTCCGATCCCATGTCTTCCACAAGCCCTTCCTCGCCGTCTGCTTTGGCGGCGGTGAACACGGGCCCGTGTATGGGGCGGCCGAGGGGCAGATCGTCGGTTTCGGGATAGCGGAACAGGCGCACCCCCTGATGATCGCAAACGCCGAAGAAGGAGTCGGGCTGAAAGCGCATTTCGGTGAACAGGTCGCCATAGCTGCTGAGCAGGATGCTGGCCAGCAGCACTGCGCGGATATTTCCGTCCGCACCGATCACCGGGCAACCGAAAGGCAGCACGGGAACACCCAGGCTGACCCCGAGCTGATACTCGCCCACCACGAAGCCCCTGGTCGCCAGGGCATCGCTGAAGTGCTTCACGTTGGCGAAGTTGACCCCGCTCGCGCCGCCGCCGGTGGCCAGGATGTTGCCATCCAGATCGACCAGATGCAGGGCGGAATAGCGTTGCTGGTTGATCCGAAGCACATTGACGAAGATGCGCGTGCAGGCCGCTATGTCGGCACGCTGCACCTCGGGCACACGGGACAGGTTTTCCATGAGCAGCCGGGTTGCCGTGGTGGCTCGCACCTGGGTTTCGGCGGCAGTGCGGACAAAGCCTTGCAGCCCCTGCGTGGCGTCTTCGATGGCCGTGTTTCTGGCCTGCAACCCGAGAACGACGATAAGGACCAGCGTGGGCAGCGCGGACATGAGGATCAGCAACGCAAGTTTCTTGCGAATGGACCCTTTGAGCGGATGGAACGGCATGGGTGCCTCGTGGGTACTGTCCCGCGTGGGGACAGGAATACCGCGAGGCTACTGTGGCCTGAAGACTTGATGAAGTATAACTTGGGGTTTCTTCGTTTGGAGAAAAGGAGGGGGCGCGGGCACGTGGGGCGGGACACGCAACAGTGCCGCCAAAGGTAGGGGCAGTGTTGCGCCCTACTCCCCCACCGGTTCCATGTGCACCACCACCCGGTGCAGTTCGGGCAGGCTGGCGCGCAGCCGCGCTTCCAGGGCGGCGGACACCCGGTGTGCCTCGGTGACCGGGGTTTCCGGCGCCATGCGGCAGTGGAAACTCAAGGATATGTCTTCGCCCTGCCTGCGGACGTGCATGTGATGGCAGTCGCACACACCGGGTTCCATGTCGGCGGCGGCCTGCACGGCGACCTGAATGCGTGGCGATTCCATCAGGCGTGACGGCGCGGGGGGGGAGGCTTCCGAAGTGTCCTGTGCGGGTTCGATGTGTGTGGCCACATGCAGTGGGCCCAGTTCGGCACGCAGGGATTCTTCAAAGGCGGTGACGCGTGCGTGTGCGTCAGACAGGGGCATGCGCCCTTCAAGCTCTACATGAAGTTCCACCATCAGGTCTTGCGGGGCACCCACTTCCGTTTGCGTTTCAATGACTTCCACGGCGTGCACCGGCAGTGCGTGGGCGGCGGCCACGCAACGGATGCGGTCCAGCACCCCGCGCTCACCGGGCTGTTGCGGCTCGAAATGGATGGTCACGTCCGCGCCGGGGGCCACCTCGTGCACGGCGGCTTCTGCCTGCCGGGTGATCTCGTGGGCCGCGTCCAATGACAACCCTGCCGCCACGATGATGGTCATGTCCACGAAGGCGTGCGGCCCGCTTTCCCGCACGCGTGTGCGTTCCACCCGCACCACGCCGGGCTGGGCGTCCACGGCATCCTCGATGCGCTCGGCAAGCCCTTCGTCGCCGCCGTCCAGCAGGGCGTCCACGGCGCGGCGGCCAAGGCTCAGGCTGACGTGCACCACGATGACACACACCGCAAGGGCGGCCACGGCGTCGGCGCGTTCCAGCATGGGGCGCAGGGCCGAGCCTTCCGGCAGCATATCTGCCGCCAGCAGGGCCAGCAGCCCCACGATGACCACGGCGGATGACCAGATGTCGGTGGAAAAATGCAGCGCGTCGGCTTCCAGGGCCTGGCTGTTGTATTTCTTGGCCACACGGCGCAGCATGCGCGAGCGCGAGATGTCCACCACGATGGACACGCCCATCACCCCCAGGCCCCACACCGAAGGCACCACGATTTCCGGCTCCACGAACAGCCGGTGCATGGCTTCCCACACGATCCACCCGCAGGTGACCAGCAGCAGCAGCGTTTCCACCAGGGCGGAAAGATTTTCGACCTTGCCGTGGCCGTAGGGGTGGCGCGCGTCGGGCGGGCGGGAGGAAATGCGCACCGCGAACCACGTGACGGCGGCAGCCACCAGGTCCAACCCGCTGTGGGCCGCTTCCGACAGGATGCCCAGGCTGTTGGTGGACAGGCCCACCCCCAGCTTGAGCGCGGTCAGCAGTACGGCGGCCAGCACCGAGGACAGTGCGGCGGCGTTCTTTTCGCGCAGGGCGGTATCATAGTCGTGGGGTTGCATGACGCCTCCGGGATGGCCTGTCCTGTACGGTACTGCGAGGTGCGGGCGGATGCGGGCCGCAGGACAGGCATGCGGTGTACGCGCCGTTTCTCCCGCTGCCTCCGCGGTGGCACGCGGGTCGCCATGGCAATGCCGGGGAACGAACGCACGGCATCCTAGCACGGGCAGCCCGGCGTGACCAGCAAAGAGCGCATCTTGCCGTCATTGATGATGAACATCGACTTCACGCAGGCGGTTGCGCGTGAATGTGCGGGCGTCGGAAGGCGTGGCCGAAAAAGTCCGTCTATTCGCTCGACAGGTGCAGCACGGCAACGACATGGACGCGGGCGTCGTCGGGCAGATCGGCATACGCAACCGGGGTGAACCGGCGCACGCGCTGGCCATCGGCGCTGTCCTTCCAGCCGTGGAATTCCTCGTACGGGCGGGTGAACAGCGCATGGCCGGACGGATACAGGGTGCGGTACACCACCACCCTGCCCTCGGTGGCCGTGTCCAGCGCCTCGCCCACCACCTGGTAGTAGCGCCCCTTGAAGTGGCGATAGAAGGCCGGGCCGGGCGTGGCGCGGACTTGCGGCATGACGCCTGCGTGCATGTCGTCCCCTGACATCTTCTTCTCCTTGATTGCAATTTCGCCGCACCATGCGCGACGCGCCGGAAAAAGGGAATCCCCCTTTTCCGGCGCGCGGTTGTCAGCCGATGTGCGAATGCGGATTTTCATCCGCGTCGCCCCGCCTATTCCAGCACGAGAACGATCAACTCCTTGGGCCCATGCACCCCGAAGGCCAGGGTCATCTCGATGTCCGCCGTCTTGGACGGGCCGGAGATGAGCAGCGCGTTGGTGGGCATGTTCTCGGCCCAGCGCATTTCGCGCATGGCCTCGGCAAGGGTGCTGTAGATGGTGTCGGCCTTCAGCAGCGCCACATGCACCGTGGGCACCAGCGAAAGCAGGCGCGGTTCCTGCGGCGTGGGCCAGACGATGAGCGTGCCGTTTTCGGCAATGCCGCCCAGGGTCGAGGTGATGCCCACGTCGATGCCGAACAGTTCGTCGCGGAAGGCCTCCACATTTTCGCCGTAGGGCACCAGCTTGGGCATTCCCTTGCCCTTTATCTTGGAACGCAGGGTGCCGCCAAACCACGCATCGTGTCCGTAGGTCAGGGTCGTGGCCTCGCGGGCCTTCAGCAGTTCCGCCAGCTTGGCGGGCCATTCCGCCTCGGGCAGCACGTGCACTTCCGAGCGCACGGTTTCCATGCGCTTTTTCAGGAGTTCGATGCGCTGGGCCTTGTCCAGCATGGGGGCCTGCCAGGTGCCGCCCTGGGGCACATAGGGCGATACGGTGGTGCGCGCCGCGTGCAGGCGCGCGAAGATGCGGTCGCGGGCGGTGCTACTCATGGCGGATCCCCTCTTCCTTGGCGAGTTGGTGCAGGCTCTTGGGCGCAAAGCGCGGCGCGGTGCGCACGCTGGTCCAGGCCTTCAGCGGGCCGACGTTGGGCAGCTTGTCGCCGAACCTGCCCAGCATGGACACCACGAACCTGTTCAGCGCCGGGATGCGGTAGGTCAGTTCCCAGCCCTTCCAGACCAGGGTTTCCAGCAGGTTCTTCTTGGCGCCGTGCCCCTTGACCACGCCGTCGCCCTTCTCGTCGTACGCTTCCGTGCGCATGCGCCGGATGATGCCCGGAATGGGGATGCGCACCGGGCACACCTCTTCGCAGGCATTGCACAGGCTGGACGCAGTGGCCAGCACGCCCTTGTCGGCCAGCCCGTCGATCTGCGGGGTAAGTATCTTGCCGATGGGGCCGGGATACACGGACCCGTAAGCGTGCCCGCCGATGCGGATGTACACCGGGCAGTGGTTCAGGCAGGTGCCGCAGCGGATGCATTGCAGGGTGCGGCGCAGTTGGGCGTCGGCCAGCATCCGGGAGCGGCCATTGTCCAGGATGACCAGGTGGATTTCCTTGGGGCCGTCGCGCTCGCCGTCCTTGCGGGGGCTGGTGATGCAGTTGACGTAGGTGGTGACCAACTGGCCCGTGGCCGATGCCGTCAACAGGCGCAGCAGTGGCGGCAGGTCGGACAGCGATTCCACCACCTTCTCGAGCCCCATGACGGCCACGTGCACCGGCGGCACCGTGGTGCACATGCGCCCGTTGCCTTCGTTCTCCACCAGCACCAGGGTGCCCGTTTCGGCCACGGCAAAGTTGACCCCTGAAAGGCCCACATGCCCGGTGCGGAACTTTTCGCGCAGGGTCTTGCGGGCGATGGCGTTCAGTTCTTCCACCACGTCGGTGTAGGGAATGCCTTCCAGGTTGTCGGCGAAGATGCGTCCCACCTGCTGGCGGTTCTTGTGCACGGCGGGCACGATGATGTGCGAGGGCGGCTCGTGGTTCAGCTGGATGATGAACTCGCCAAGGTCCGTTTCCAGCGCCTCCATGCCGTGGGTTTCCAGAAAGTGGTTCAGGTGCATTTCTTCCGAGACCATGGACTTGCCCTTCACCAGCTTTGTGGCGTCGTGGCTGCGCATGATGCCCAGGATGATCTCGTTGGCCTCTGCCGTGGTTTCGGCCCAGTGCACGATGATGCCGTTTTCCGTACACTTGCGTTCCAGCCGCTCCAGCAGTTCCGGCAGCTTGGCCAGGGCCTTGCGTTTGGCGGCTTCCGCGTCGTCGCGCATGCGTTCACGCTCTGCCGCGTCGGGCAGTACGGCCACGCGCTTTTTCATCAGACCGGTGAGGGCCGACTTGAAGTTGGCGCGCAACTGGCGGTCGGCAAGGGCCTCGGTGACGTTGGCCGTAAAGTCGAGGTGCTGGCTACCCATTGATGCGCTCCCATATGAATTCGGCAAGATGACGGGGCGCCACGGGCACGCCCTTGTGCTCCATGGCCCCGCCGATGTTCATCAGGCAGCCGCAGTCGCCGGAAAGGATGGCGGATGCGCCGGTGGCCCGGATGTCTTCGATCTTGTCGGCCACCATGGCGGCGGAGATTTCCGGCTGCTTGATGGAAAAGGTGCCGCCAAAGCCGCAGCATTCGTACTCACGCTCGATTTCCACCAGTTCCACGTTGGACAGCTGGCCGATGAGCGCCTTGGCCGCTGCCGTGGCCCCCATTTCGCGCATGGCGTGGCACGAGGAATGCCACGTGACCTTCACCGGCTTGCCCTTGTCCTCGTAGCGCACGTGCAGGGCGTTGTGCAGAAAGTCGCCCAGTTCGAATATCCGTTCGGAAAATTTGCGCACGTCGAAGTATTCCGGATCGTTGGCGAACATTTCCGGGTAATGGTGGCGCATCATGCCCGCGCACGATCCGGAAGGTACCACGATGGGCCAGTCTGCCCTGGAGAACGCCTTGATCTGTGCCCTGGCCACGGCCCTGGCTTCTTCGAGAAAGCCGGAATTGTACGCGGGCTGGCCGCAGCACGACTGTTCCTGCGGAAAGACCACTTCCACCCCGGCGCGGCGCAGCAGGTGGATGCCCGCCATGCCCGCCTGCGGGAACGACATGTCCACGAGGCAGGTGCCGAAGTAGTAGACGGTTTTCACGTCGCGGGGATAGGTGAAGGTATGGGCCATGTGTGCCTTCCTGTGTTGCGGTTGGACATGCGCCACGCGCGGCGGGATGGTCCGGTGCGGCAGGGAAATGGGCTGGCTTGGCCGGGGGCGCGACAAGGCCGGAAGCGCACCGGCTTCGGGGTTGCCGCACGGGAATGCGGCAGTGTTTGTGACAAGCCTAGCACGGGGGCGCGTTCCATGTCGATATGCAGGTGCCACGCTTGCAACCTTGATTTTGCGCCTGTCCGCTGAGCGTCTGCCACCGTTTGTGCGTGCGAACGGCTTGCCTGCCGGACGCACCGGGGCTAGTATGCGCCTCCGTGTCGGCTTCCGCTTCGCAAGCGCCAAAGCGGGGGGTCGCGGGCATGGTCGCCCCGCCCCGGATCATCCGGCGGGTACGGCCTTCACAGGAACTTTCAGCACAGGACGCCATCATGATCGCCACTGCCCCCACCACTTCCGCCCAATCCGCCTCCTGCGGGGGCATCGCCTGCATCACCGGGGCGACCGCCGGTTTCGGTGCAGCCACCGCCCGCCGCTTTGCCGCCGATGGCTGGCGCATCATCGCCACCGGGCGCCGCCAGGACCGTCTGGACGCGCTGGTTGCGGAACTGGGGGCGGACAAGTGTCTGCCGCTGTGCTTCGACGTGCGCGATGCGGCCGCCGTACAGAACGCGCTTGAAAACCTGCCCGAAGCATGGCGCGCCGTGGACGTGCTGGTGAACAATGCGGGCCTGGCCCTGGGGCTGGAACCCGCCCACCGATGCAGCCTGGACGACTGGACGACCATGGTGGACACCAACATCAAGGGCCTGTTGCACGTCACCCGCGCCCTGCTGCCCGGCATGGTGGAGCGGAGGCGCGGGCATGTCATCAATCTGGGGTCCATCACCGGCACCTATGCCTACCCCGGTGCCAACGTGTATGGTGGCACCAAGGCGTTCGTGATGCAGTTTTCGCGCGGCCTGCGGGCAGACCTGCACGGCACGGGCGTCCGGGTGACCAACATCGAGCCGGGGCTTGCGGAAAGCGAGTTTTCCGTGGTGCGCTTTGGCGGTGATGCCGATCGCGCCGCCAGGCTGTACGAAGGGGCATCCGCCCTGCGCCCGGAAGACATCGCCGCAACCATCGCCTGGGCCGTGTCCTGTCCCGCGCACGTCAACGTGAACCGCATCGAGGTCATGCCCACCAGCCAGTCCTTCGGCGCGCTGCCTGTTCATCGCGCCTAACATCGTCCGCAACTCCGGGCGATCGCCCGGAGGATTCCCCCTTCCCGGCGAACCGCCCGGCGTCGTACAATCCGCCTGCCCTGCTCCGCCAGCCATGACCGATACGGTCGGCGGGGCAACCGGGCATGCACATCCTGCCACCCCATGGGAGCGGCATCCATGAGCGCCATCGCCAATCTGTTCGTGACCACCTTCGTGAAGATGTTTTTCCTCCTGACGCCGTTCTTCGTGCTGACCATGTTCCTGACCATGACCAGGGACATGACGTCCCAGACGCAGCGCAGGCTGGCCGTGCGGGTGGGCGTGGCCGTGTACGTCGTGTGCATGTGCCTGTATTTTTTCGGCGAATACATCTTCGATCTGTTCGGCATCACCCTGGATGCCTTCCGCATCGGCTCCGGCTCGCTGTTGTTCCTGTCCGCCGTGGCCCTGGTGCGCGACCCCTCGCCCTCGCGCGTGCAGGAGGTCAACGGGGACATCAGCGTAGTGCCGCTGGCCATTCCCATCACCGTGGGGCCCGCCACCATCGGTGCGCTGATGGTCATGGGCGCTACCGTGCGCACCCCGCTGGAACGGGTCATTGCCAGCCTGGGCCTGCTGGCCGCCGTGGGGTGCGTGGCGGTGATCCTGTACATCGGCCCGGCCATCGAAAAGCTGCTGGGCCGCACCGGCATTTCCATCCTGAGTAAGATCACCGGACTGATCCTGGCGGCCCTGTCCGCGCAGATCGTGTTCACCGGGGTGCGCGGATTCCTGAACTGACAACGGGGGCGGTTGCCCGCCCGTCAACGGCCATTCCGCCCGCCCCCTCCCCGTCTCCACCGGCTGGCCATCCTGCCCGCCAGTTCGTTTTCGAGACTGAATGCTCCCGGCCACCCGTTCACCTGACGGGTGGCCGTTTCCGTTCGTCACGGGCGCCTTCCGATGTTTGCAGTGTGCGGGCAGGCGAGAAATGGATGCAGAGGCGGGGGCCGATCTGCACGGTAGGACAACCGGAGCTCTTCGGGCCGTACGGATTCAGCGTTCAACGGCGCGGTCACCTGATGGAAACCTCGCACGCTGCATCCACCGGGCAAAACGAAAGGGCAGCCTCCCTCGCGGGGGGCCGCCCTTGTGCGTCATGCTGCGTTATGTACCGTGAAACCTACAGCCACTTGAACCAGCGCTTCCACGAGCCTTCGCGCTGTTCATGCACCTGCTGCGACTGCTGCTGGCGGTACTTGAGGTAGGCGACCTTGCCCTTTTCCTCGGCATGGTTGCGCAGGTCCTCGATTTCCGGGAAGTTTTCCACCACGTATACGTAGCGGCGCCAGGCGGCTCCGTACCGTTCGGCGCGCCAGAAGAAGTCGCCGATGTACAGTTCGCGCTCGGCGAGCAGGCGGCGGCATTCGGCGATGTGCTGCTTGGCCTTCTCGGCGTATTCGGTGCCGGGATAGCTTTCGCGCAGGCGCTGGTAGTACTGGATGGCTTCCGTCAGGCCCGTGGTGGGCCGGTCGATGGACAAAAAGGCCTTCTGGCGCGACTGCCCCACCTGGTACAGCACATAGGGGATGGCCTCGTGCCGGGGGTGCAGGGTTTCGAATTCCTTGTAGGCTTCGCCCGCCAGCAGGTAGTCTTCGTCCAGGAAGTGGGCGTCGGCAAGCGAGAGTTCGGCTTCGATGGTGTACGGGCTGAACGGGAACTGTTCCTTCAGTTTGCTGAAGGATTCCGCCGCTTCGCCGTAGCGCTTCTCGCGCATGGAGTCGTTGCCGGCCTCGAAGAGCTCCTGCGCGGTTTCTTCCGGCGGGGGCAGATAGAAGTAGTCGATGATGCCGCAGCCGGAAAGCAGCAGCACCAGCAGCACAGGGGGCAACACGGCCAGGAGACGGGAAAGGGCGTTACGCATCGAGCTGTTCCAGGTAGGTGAAGGCTGCGGTTGCGGCAGTGGCCCCGTCACCGACGGCGGTGGTCACCTGGCGGCAGGCCTTCGACCGGATGTCCCCGGCGGCGAAGACACCCGGCAGGCTGGTGCGCATCTCGGTATCGGTGATGATGAAGCCCTGCGGGTCCTTGTCGATGCCGTCGGGCAGAAAGTCGCCCACGGGTTCGAAACCGATGAAAATGAACAGCCCGTCCAGCGGCAGGAAGCGCTCTTCGCCCGTCTTCACATCGGCCAGGGTGACGCCGGTCAGGCCGGTGTCGCCGTGCAGCTTGCGGACGACGGAGGAAAACTCGATGTCGATGTTGGGCGCGGACTGCACCTTTTCCTGGTAGCACTTGCAGCCGCGAAATTCGTCGCGGCGGTGTATCAGGCGCAGGTTGGCCACCAGCTTGGCGAGGTACAGCGATTCCTCGAGGGCGGAGTTGCCGCCGCCCACCACGCCCACCTTCTGGCCGCGAAAGAAGTTGCCGTCGCACAGGGCGCAGTACGAAATGCCCTTTCCGATCAGGCGGTCTTCGTCCGGCAGCCCCAGCTTCTTGTAGCGGGCGCCGGAGCAGACCACCACGGTCTTGCCGACGATCCACTCGTCGCCCACGCGCACGCGGTTGGCACCGGGCGCGGGTTCGAACGCGGTGACGGCGTCGTTGTACTTGTCGTGGGGGTAGCGTTCAAGGTGGGCGGCGAACAGGTCCGCCAGTTCCCACCCCTGAATGCCCTTTGGAAAGCCGGGATAGTTCTCTATTTCGGCGGTCATGAGCACCTGGCCGCCGGGAGACAGCTTTTCGACAAAGGCGACGCTCACGCCGGAACGCAAAAGATAGAGGGCGGCCGTCATGCCGGCCGGCCCTCCTCCAATGACGATGGCGTCGTATGTCTTCATGTTAGCCAAGGGCCTTCTGCGAGATCATGTCCTTGATGCTGCTCTTGGACACGGCACCGGTGATCTGCTCGACCACTTCGCCGCCCTTGAACAGAATCAGGGTGGGGATGGCGCGGATGCCGTACTTGGAGGGGGTGGCGGGGTTTTCGTCCACGTTCATCTTGGCGATGAGCACCTTGCCGTCGTATTCGGCGGCCAGTTCGTCGATGACGGGGCCCATCGCGCGACACGGACCGCACCAGGGAGCCCAGAAGTCGATCAGCACGGGAAGGGAGGATTTGAGGACGTTGGCTTCGAAGTTGGCGTCGGTGATCTGAACGGCCATGGTGCACTCCTTTTGGTCGTATATGCGATGCGGCGACCGCACCCGAAACGGTCTGTGCCCGATCTCGATACGGACAGAACCCCCGGAAACGGCATGGGCAGAAGCGTCATGCGGGGGCTGCGCGGCGTACCGCGCATGGCGATGCCCCGGCAGGTGACCCGCCTCCTGCCAACCTATGAAGAAATAGTAGGGCGCTGCTGGCGTGTCAAGCACGACGGCGCGGTCAGCCCGCTTCTACACACTGCGGAACATGGTGAAATCATCGGGAATCGAGCGTCCGCGCGGGATGGCCTCCAGCGCAAGGTCGTGCCACAGTCCAAGAGATGCCAGCTGCCAGCCCGCGTGGGCCACCATGATGCCGTTGTCGGTGCACAGGGCGGGCGTGGGTAGCAAGAGCGGCAGACCAGCGCGCATGGCAAGGTCGCCAAGGGCTTCGCGCACATACGAGTTTGCGGCCACGCCTCCAGCGGCCACCAGCGCCCGCACGGGGGCCCGGTGAGTATCGGGTACCTCACCGCCCTGCCCTGCATGAGCGGCGAGGGCTGCGTGTTCGGGCACAGTGGGCGGACATGGCGATGCGGCCTGACCGGCATCCACGACTACCGCACCGCTCTTTTTACGTTTTTTCCTGGCCGCTACGGTGGGCGTGCCGGGCAGCGGACCGTTTTCGCGCGCCAGGGCGCGCTCCAGCTTGATGCGCAGGGTGTCGGCCACGGCGTGGTTGAACGAGGCGCACATGTCGCAAAGGCTGGATACATCGGTCAACGTCGAATCCGGCTCCGTATCATCCGCGTTGGATGCATCGGCGGAAAGGGCTGAACCGGTCATCACGGCGCGCGCGGCCTCGATCAGCGCGGGATTGGCCTGCACCACCAGCCCGGCTGCGGTCTTCAGGCCGCTGAAGCTGAAATCGAGGTTGTCGTTATCGACGTAGGGCCGGGGAAACATGGCGGGGTTCACCCTGCCCTTGCGTCCCAGTTCGTCGATGGTGCGCCCGCCTGGATAGGCCAGGCCGAGCTGCTTGGCCACCTTGTCGAAGGCCTCGCCCGCCGCGTCGTCCAGGGTGCGCCCCAGCAGGGACATGCGGCGGGGCGATTCCATGCGGTAGATGTGGGTATGCCCGCCGGACACCAGCAGGCCCAGCGCGGGATACGCCATCTCTGCGGCAATGCCCGCCGCCAGCAGGTGGGCATGCAGGTGGTTGACCCCCACCAGCCGCGCGCCGGTGGCCAGGGCGAGGCCCTTGGCAAACCCCATGCCCACCAGCAGGCTGCCCAGTAGCCCCGGTCCGCGCGCCACGGCCACCACGTCGATGTCGGCGGCGGTCACGCCCGCGCGGCGCAGCACCTCGTCGCACAGGGCGCCGATGAGCCGGTAATGCTCGCGAGAGGCCAGTTCCGGCACCACCCCGCCGAACAGGGCGTGCACGTCGGCCTGCGAGGACATGACGTCGGCAATGACCACGCCGTCGCGCACAAGCGCCAGCGCGGTTTCATCGCACGAGGTTTCTATGCCGAGACAGAGCATGACAGAACCGTTTTACCAAGGATCGGACGGCGCACGAACGAAGCTGGCGCAATGTCCTTTCACGATTAAAAAATTTTGAGGGATGGGGAGGCGGTCGGGTAGGGGAAGGACACTTTTGCGGCAGCCGTCAGGCGAGCTTGCGAGTCTTGCGGATGGCGGCCGCAGCGCGCAAAAGTGTCCTTCCTCTCATCGATTACTGCCTTTTCAGAAAAGGCCGCCCCGCCCTACTTCGCGTGGCGGGTGTAGATGTCGGTCACGGCCTGCACGTCGCGGCGCGACCCGATGAACAGGGGCACGCGTTCGTGCAGCACCTGGGGCTTGATGTCCAGGATGCGGCCCGTTCCGTCGGTGGCAAGGCCGCCGGCCTGCTCGGCCAGAAAGGCCAGGGGCGAGGCTTCGCATTGCAGGCGCAGCTTGCCCTGGGGCTTTTGCGGGTCGCGCTGGTCCATGGGGTACATGAAGATGCCGCCGTACAGCAGGGTGCGGTGGAAATCCGCCACCAGCGACCCAACGTAGCGCAGGGAATAGGGCTTGCCGCGCTCGTTGTCGGTGCCCTTGAAGTAGCCGACGGCCTCGCGGGTGGCCTCGTCCCAGTAGTGCCAGTAGGATTCGTTGACGGAGTATATCTTGCCCCGCTCCGGGATGCGGATGTCGGGGTGCGAAAGCAGGAATTCGCCCACGGTGGGGTCCAGGGTAAAGCCGTGCACGCCCTGGCCGGTGGAATACACCAGCATGGTGGAGGGGCCGTACAGGATGTAGCCCGCGGCCACCTGCTCGGTGCCTGCCTGGAGCACGTCTTCCATGGTGGCGTCATCGCCGGAAGGCGACTTGCGGCGCAGGATGGAAAAGATGGTGCCGACGTTGATGTTCACGTCGATGTTGGACGAGCCGTCCAGCGGGTCGAAGATGAGAATGTAGTCGCCCCGGGTGAGCTTTTCGGACACGCGGATGACGTCGGCGTTCTCTTCGGAACCCATGGCGCACAGCGCGCCGGAACGCTCCATGCGGTAGATGAGCACGCGGTTGGCGAATTCGTCCAGCTTCTGCACGTTCTCGCCCTGCACGTTGACTTCACCGGTGCCGCCCAGAACGTCCAGCAGGCCCGCCTTGTTCACGCTGCGGGCGATGATCTTGGCGGACAGGATGAGGTCGTTCAGCAGGGTGGTGAACTGGCCGGTGGCAGCGGGTGAACGCTTCTGATGCAGCAGCAGATGCTCGGTAACGGTGACCTCTGGCATGAAGTGCTCCTGGCGGAACCGCGCCGGTGGGGGCGGTGTGGAAGTACCGGGCGTGGCCCGGCGGATGGGGGAAAGGCCAGAAACGGCGCGCGCCGGGACGCACCGCCCGCCATGCGACGGAAACGGACACGCCCCGGCGCGACGCGAACCTTATCGGATGGCTTCTTCCTTGACCTTCTGATCGTCCGACGCCTGCGGCGCGGGCTTGGTCAGGATGCTGCCCTCGGATTCGTCAAGTTCGGGGTAGGCGGGCTGGATTTCGGTCACAGGCTCGTTGGGCGTGTTGGCCGACCCCAGCGCGGCGGCCTGCTTGAGGATGGAGAGCTGTTCAGGCTTTTCGGGAAAGCTGCCCGCCTCGGGCACGGCGAAGACCAGCGGCAGGTTGCCGAGGTAGCGCGATACCCAGTAGAATTCACCGTTGGCGTTGGAAACCGAACCGTAGACATCCTTGGTGACCACGCTGCCCCAGTCGGTGGAGGCAATGGGGGTGGCCTGCGCGTCGAAGCGGCCGGGCCACATGACCTGGCCGGGCGCGGCGATCATCAGGTCCGCAGGACGCGACGAATACGGCAGCAGCGCGCGGATGTCGAAATGGGCGATGACCAGCCCCCGGAAGTCGGTGCCGGAGTACACGGGCACGCCCACGTACACCTCGGGCCCCATGGGGGTATCCTGCACGTAGCTGCGCAGGGCGCGCATGTTCTGCTTGGTGTCTTCCTTCAGCAGCGGGCTGAAATCCAGTGGCTTCATGGGCGCTTCGGGCTGCTGGGCCATGACGTGGCCCTCGCTGTCCACGGCGGCCAGGCCGCTGATCCACGGAAAGCGCTGGAACATCTGCTTGGCCCACGCGGTGTCGGGCCTGCGGTCGCTGTTTTCCAGCGCCCGCTCCAGGGCGCGCAACTGAATGTCGATGCCGGCAAAACCTTCGGCCAGGCGGGCTTCGGCGGGTGCCACCTCGCCCTTGTCCTCAAGGTCGAGCTTGGCGGGGGTGTTCAGATATTCGCGGTAGTACCGGCGGGTGTCCTTCCAGTACCCCTTGGCCTCGTGCTTGCACCCCGTCGCCAGCAGCACGCCCAGCGCGAGCAGCAGACAGGCGGCCTTGTTGACTCGCTGCACTCTCTTTCTCCTGAATGGATCGTTGCGATCTGCGGCAGACCGACTGGCGCGGGGCTTCCCCCGTCCCCCTTCGTCACGAAGGACGCGCACGGCTGCCGCGCGGTATCCCCGCGCGTGGGTTCGGATACGAATTTCGGGCCCGCTACCCCTGGGCGCGCGCCTCCAGGCGCTCGGCCAGGGATTCGAGCATGTGGATGAGCTTGTGCTTGCCCTGGAGGGGCTGCCCCTCGTCGGCCGCCTGCTGCCGCTGGCTTCCCTCCCCCGCGGACTTGAGGCGGTTGGTGAGTTCCTGGATCACGCCGGCGATGTCGGCGCGTTCTTCGTCGCTGCCCGAGGCGGCCATCAGTTCCTCGTAGATGTCGAGGGCGCCGCGCAGGTCCCCCTGCTCGGCCAGCACCTGCGCCATGGAGCGGGTGCGCAGCGAAAAATGTTCTTCTTCCTCGTCCTGGGGCTCGATTGCCTCGGGCGCGTCGGACTCATCTGCCGCTCCACCCGTACCGGACGCAGCAGGTGCGGTGCGCGTATCGGGCGTTGTGGCGGCGTATCCATCCGCGTGCGCGGGTCCGTCCGGCATCTCGGACATGTCCGAGGAGGATGGCGCGACCACATGCAGCGACGCGGCGGGAGAGGCAACTGGCATGGCCGCGGGTTCCGTGCCGTTGCCGCCCAGCATGGCGCGCAGCCCGTGTTCGATGACGGAGGTCCACGAAAGCGCCCCCTGGGTGCCGGAACGGAACGAGGCCGCCAGAAAGGCCAGGGCCAGCGCGGTGTCGCGACCCTTGTCCCCGGCGGCCAGGCAGGCGCTCCAGGCATCCCAGAAGCCGGGATAGGCGCCCAGCAGGCGGGCAAGCTTGCCCACTTCGCCGTCGCGCAAATCGTCCCTGTGGCTGGAATGCAGGAGTTCTATGAGAAAAAGGCGGGCTTCGATGAATTCGGGATGGCGGTCAAGCCCCTGGCGCAGGGTGGCTATGGCGTCATCGGGTTGGCCGTTTTCAGCCAGCAGGCGGGCGAGCGGAAAAAAGACCTTCGAACTCGGTTCGAGTTCAAGTACCTCTTGATACCACTCAATTTTTGCCTTCATCAGATCCGGCTCCCGGTGTGGCCGCTTCCGCCTGCGTCTCGGGGAAGATGTAGAGGATTTCGTTGTCCTTCACGAAGTTCAGCCGCTTGCGGATCATCTTTTCGACATATTTCCCGTCCGCCTGCAAGAGCCGTATTTCACGACTCAGGGCCAGGTTGCGGGTGTCGAGGTCCTTCAGGCGGGCCTCCATGACGGTGCACTGCTGCTTCAGCGTCTTGTACGCCACCATGCCCTGGTCGCTCCAGACAAGGCGATACAGCAGAACAACGTTAAGGGCCAGGGAAAGCCCGATGAGCAGGCGCCGCCAGAACATCTCGGTCACTGCAACAGCCGACGCTGCTCGCCGCGACGGCGCATGGCGGAAACCGGCCCTTTCAGTTCTTCCAGAAAATTCGCGGTGGCGCGCTCTATGCGGCGCACGTCGTCCTCGTCCAGCAGCACGGCGTCAAGCCGCTCCATGAACGACTTGAGCACGGTGAACTCCTGCATCAGTTCGCCCCCAAGCTCCAGCCGTTCCAGATCCGGCTCAAGCTCAAGGATGGTCTGCAGGCAGTTCTTCAACCTGCTGTGCAGTCCCTCGTGATCCTGCATGAATGCGTCTCCGGCCATGCGCCCCGCCTGTGCGGGCTAGGCCCGTCCGGCGCCTTCCTTGAGCCAGTTTCCGTAAAATGTATACAGGTAGTTGAAGCCTGAAAATACCGTGAGAAACAACGCGATGTAAAGCATAAACTGCCCAGCCGGGTTGGGGTCCAGCCCGAACCACGGGTAGTGCAGCATCAGCGGCACCAGCGCGAACATCTGCATGACGGTCTTCATCTTGCCGAACTTGTCCGCGGCAATGACCAGCCCTTCGTCGGCGGCCACGGCCCGCAGGCCGGTGACCATCAGTTCGCGCGCGATGATCACGATGGCGATCCACCCGGCAATCCAGCCCAGTTCCACCAGCATGATCATCACCGAACCGATGAGAATCTTGTCGGCCAGCGGATCAAGGAACTTGCCGAAGCTGGTCACCATGTTCGAGCGGCGCGCGATGTGGCCGTCGATGACGTCGGTGACCGAGGCCAGCGCGAACAGCACCACGGCCGCCAGGCAGGTGATGCGCCCGGGAAACATCAACAGCGCGACGATGGCGGGCACGATGAAGATGCGCGCCAGCGTGATGCGGTTGGCAAGGTTGAACATCCGCTGGAGGGGGCTTGGTTGCTGCGTCATGTGGGTGTTCCTAGCACACTTCGTCGCGCTGGCAAAGGGAGGATGACCACCCTGCCGCGCCAGGGATTGCCGTGGCCCGGCGGGCGGCAACCGGCGCGCAGGCGGCCTTGGCAGAGGGAGGCAGCCGGGCCGGGGC
>NZ_VSMK01000548.1 GCF_011682075.1 Nitratidesulfovibrio liaohensis | reverse complement strand
GGCCACGATGCGCCGCAGGGCGGCCTCGTCAACAGCAGTGCCCGCGGAAGGCCCGGCGGCGAAGGCTGCCGGAGCGACGGCCTTTGGCGCGTCCCCTTCCGGGGCGGCTCCAGCCGCAGCCTGAGTGGTCGCGGTCGCGGTCACCGCAACCTTTCCGGCTTCCACGACAGGTGCGGCCAGGTATTCCTCGGCGGGCATGGTCCAGGTGTTGCGGTGTCCTTCGCCCCCCTGCACCTCGATGATCAGGTCGGCCTTGGCGGCGCGCAGTTCCGGGGTGATGGGCAGGGCACAGCGCCCCTTGGCGTCGGTGACGGCGGTGCCCATCACCGTGCCGCTGCCCGCCAGCGTGGCGGTAACCTTGGCGTCGCGGGCGGGGTTGCCGCTGCTGAACGAACTTTCGCAGCGGATGGTGCCGCCTTCCACCCAGGCAAAGATGTTCACCCGGTGGGCCAGGGCAGGGGCCGCCTGCCCCAGCAGCAGGACCGCACCCACGAGCAGGGCCGTGCACAGCACCGCCGCGTGGCGCACCTTGCGCAGGATTGTCCGGCCAGGCATGCGAAAAGCGCGGGATGCGTTGTCTGCACCCGCCGTGGCGGTGGACGGTGCAAGCGTGTCAGGGAAAGAGATGCCGTACAGTGGCGTGCGGGCGGAAATCCGGGTCTGTTCGCGATGCATGGTGCCTCCTGCGTGTTGCCCCCTTGGCATGCATCTTTTTTTCACAAAATTCAAACGCCAAGTGCGCGATTGGTGGAATCGTGCCACGAAATCGGCGGTAACAAACGCGTTCCGGTTGCCTTTTGCTTGCCTGCGCACGCCGTTGAGGCTATCTGCTTGGTGATATCACCTTCAGGAAGAAGGGCAGGCGGATGAAGGACGAAAATCCGAACAACAGGAACGGCACCCCCACCGGTCCGGCACATGTTGGCCGCAGGGCCGGGGACACCCCGGTGGCGGACTCGGCCGTGGCTGGCCCGGGTGGTGCGCCCGGTCATGGTGTGCTCGGCTATGGAGCGCCCGGCGTGGGCGTGCCGGACCACCCCGTTCTGGACCGGTCCGGCGCCATGCGCCGTCTGGAACTGGATGCCGAAAGCTACGGCCAGCTTCTGGCATTGATGACCGTGGAAGTGGCCGGAATGCTGGATGCCCTGACCGAGGCCTGGCGCAATGGCGATGCATCGGCCATGCGCCTGCATGCCCACCGGCTGAAGAGCGAGGCCGCCAACGTGGGGGCCGAAGAGGTGCGCTTTGCCGCCGGCCGGTTGGAACAACTGCTGCGGCAACAGGATGCCGCGGACGGCGATGTCCCGCGCACTGCCGCGTCGGGCGACGCCTCGGCGGCGGTCAGCCATCTGCGCACGGCACTGGCCCGCCTTGCCGCCGTGCTG
>NZ_VSMK01000547.1 GCF_011682075.1 Nitratidesulfovibrio liaohensis | reverse complement strand
GCCGGTAAGGGTGCCCTCGGCCTCGGCCGGGCGCGGCGCGCTGGTGCCCGCCACCAGCAGTGCCAGCAGGGCCAGGCCCCACAGCGGGGCGGTGGAAATCCACACGGCGGGCATAGGCGATGCCAGCCCCGCAATACCCACCCCGGCCCCGGCCAGTGCGGCAAGGCATCCGGTCAGGAAGCGGCGCGACCCCGGCAATTTGCGAAATTTGCAGGCCACGGCGGCGGGCAGCAGCAACACCAGCAGCAGCGGCCACAGCGCCAACAGGCGCGAGGACCAGGCCATGCCCGGCACCAGCGGCAGCAGTGCCAGAATGGCCCCGACCAGCGAGACTACCCGCAACTGCATGTCCGCGCTGGCCGCGTGCTCGCGGGTGCGCAGCAGATGGCGTCCCACGTGGGGCAGCAGCATCAGGGCAAGGCCGGGGGCCAGCACGCCGGGCAGGCCGCGCAGCGGAACGTATCCGGCGGGCGTGGGCGGCTGCCCCGCAACGGCCTGGGCCAGCACTGCGGCAACGAACAGGCTGGTCCACAACCGCCATTCCCCCCGTTCGAAGACGCCGCGCAGCAGGCACAGGGCCAGCACGGCCACCAGCACGCCGATCACCAGCGGTCGGGCCAGCCCGTCGTTGGTGGAGGCGGCGTTCTGGGGGGTGCGCAGCATGGGCGCAAACCACGGTCCCGGTACGCCGTCCAACTTCACGTAAACGGGTAGCGGCTTGCCCACGGGGTCGGGCAGGGTGAACACGTTGCCGCCTTCGGGGGCCTGGGCCTGCCATTCGTTGGGCTCGCCGGGCTGATTGCGTTTGGCCAGGAACAGCGTGGCGCTGCCGGGCAGGTCGCGGCCAAGGTCCAGCAGCAATTGGCGGTTCTGCCCGTCCGGGGGGCGGGGGGCCAGCGTCAGGCGCAACCAGGTGGAGCCGGAGCGGAACAGGGGCAGGCCGTTGCCCAGTGGGGTGAACCCGGCCTGGTGCGAGGGCGAGAGCAGTTCGTCAACGCTCAGCGCGCCGGTGGGGTCCACCAGGAATTCGATGAATGGGGCCAGCGGCTGGGTGGCCAGCAGTGCAGACGTATCCAGGGCACGGGTGGCGTTGGAAATCGCGGGCGCAACAACTGGAGAGGCGGGCTCTGGGCGTGATGCACTGGCGGCGGCAGCGGGTGCCGCAGTGGCGGCCTGCGCGATGCTGGGCGGCCATGTCGCAAGGCAACAGGCCAGCAGCAGCCAGGCGGCCATTTGCCGCAGGGTGATGCTGCGGTGGGGTAAATATGTATGGAGCGACGGAGCGCGGGACGAGCGGGGGGCAGAAGCGATGGTCGGGGCGTGCGGCATGGTTCCAGGGGCGCGCGGGGCGCGCGGGTTGCGTGTTGACCGTGCGCGGCGCGGCGCTTG
>NZ_VSMK01000546.1 GCF_011682075.1 Nitratidesulfovibrio liaohensis | reverse complement strand
CTGCGCTTTGCCGGTGGCGCGCGGGCGCACCGCTTCGTCCCGGCGGCGGAGGTGCTGCGCGGCGCGCACGACCCTGCCCAGTTCGAGGGCCGCATGGTCATCGTGGGGTCAAGCGCGGCACGCCTCAACGACCTGCACCACACCCCGGTGTCGCCCAGCTACCCCGGCACGGAAGTGCACGCCGTGGCCCTGGACAACCTGTTCGACGGCACCCCCCTGCGCGAACCGGACCATGCCGCCGCGTACCGGCTGGTTCCGGCGATGCTGGTCATCCTGCTGGCGGGGCTGCTGTTCCTGCGGGCCGGGCCGTTGCAGGCGGGGGGCGCCACGCTGGCCGTGGCCCTGGTCATGCCCGCCGTGGGGTCCGCGCTGTTCGCGTGGCGTGGCATAACCCTGCCCATGGCTGCGCCCGTGCTGGCCGCGCTGCTGCAGGGGGCGCTGCTGTCTCTCGCGCTGTACGCGCGGGAAAGGCGCACGGCCTTCGTGCGGCTGCGCCAGTTGAACCACGCCCGGCAGATGACCCTGGAATCCATGACCGCCGTGGCCGAAAGCCGCGACGAGATCAGCGGCGCGCACATCAAGCGCACCCAGCACTACGTCCGGGCGCTGGCCGAATCCCTGCGGGACATAGGACGAGGCGGCGGCAAGGAAACCTACCCCCAACTCACCGAGGACTACATCGAACTGCTGTTCCATTCCGCGCCGCTGCACGACGTGGGAAAGGTGGCCGTGCCTGACAGCGTGCTGTTCAAGCCCGGCAAGCTCACCGACGAGGAATTCGCGGTGATCCGCCAGCACGTGCGCCACGGGCGCAACATCATCGCCAACGCGGCCCAGGGCATGGAGGATGACGCCTTCCTGCACCTGGCGGCGGAAATAGCCTGGAGCCACCACGAAAAATGGGATGGCTCCGGCTACATGGAAGGCCTTGCGGGCGAGGCCATACCCCTTTCCGGTCGCCTGATGGCCCTGGCCGACGTGTACGATGCGCTGGTCTGCGCCCGGCAGTACAAGCCCGCCTTTCCGCACGCCAAGGTGCGCGAGATCATCCTGAAGGGCCGGGGCACCCACTTCGACCCCGCCGTGGTGGACGCCTTCCTGCTGGCAGAAGAGGAATTCAAGCGCATCGCCACCGCCTACCGCGACCCGGAACCGGGTCACACCCCGGACCCAGACCCGCCCGGCGCCCCTACCGGCGACCAGGTACAGCCCGGCGACCCAAGGCAGTAAGAAGCAAAACGCACACGGCGGACGTTCCGGAAAGAACGTCCGCCGTGTGCGTTTCAACGTAAGCGTCACATCACCTCCTTCTACCGCCCTCGTTTGAAATCCTGCATGCTCATCCTCCAATCAAGGAGGTGCGGGTATGCCGTCGAATCGCAGGCGAAGGTCGAAAAAGGAGTCTTATTGG
>NZ_VSMK01000545.1 GCF_011682075.1 Nitratidesulfovibrio liaohensis | reverse complement strand
CGGGAGGCCAGCACCCCGGCGCACAGCCCCGCCTCCATGCCGCCCAGCGCGGCGGCCCAGGCAAACACCGCCACCGCCAGCAGGCTGCCCATGACCGGCGGCAGCCAGAAGCCCACCACTCCGGACGTGGACCCGGTGAGCAGGGCCACGTAGCGCACCAGCTCGGACATGGGATGCCCCGCACCGAATTCGAAGCCGTCGGCCCCCGCCGTCCAGTGATAGGCGTCGTGCGTGGCCAGCAGGTATTCGCCGTCCAGCTGGTATTCCGGGGTCTGCCAGGCCGGGTATTCCAGCATGCGCATGGCAAAGGCCACGCCAAAGGCCAGCAGGGCCAGCAGCGCGGCGCGTCCGCCCGGTGAACACAACGCCACGGCAGCGGTGCGCAGCCCTGCTTGCAAGGTTCGCGGGGATCGCAGCGCCGGGGGCAGTTGTCCGCCGTCCGGCAGAGTATGGGATTTGCCGTTGCCCCCGGTTTCCGGGTGCCCGGCGCTGGAGGCGGCAAGGGGAGATGTTTCGGGCGTGTGCACGCTCATGGCTTCCTGCCGTGAAAAAGGGCTGCGGCCAGTGGACCGCGCAGGGGGGATATACGCGAAACGGTGGAGCATCGCCAGCGGGGCCAGGAGCGCCCCGGTGAAAAACGGTGCCGCCCGAACGCGACGATGTCATGCCCAGACGCGGCAACGCCATATCCGGTCGCGGCAGTGCCATGTCTGGCCGGACAAAACCGGGACGGGCACGACAATGCTCCGGCAATGAGGCGCAGGGGGGCGACGGGGGGGCGACAGGGGGTGCGAGCAACCGCTTCACCTGCGCCGCGAAATGCGTTAGAGCACAGCGCGAACCAAACAGCCGCGCGGGCTGCCGCCCGCCCGAACCGCCAGGCCCATGCGCACCTTCCACGAACATGCGCGGACATTAGTGCACGGGCCGCGCGCCGCCATCACAACGCACCGCCGGGTCAGCCCCGTCGGCACATGGAGACGCCGCCATGCTGAACATGAAGTATCTCGATGAAATCGAGGAATACCTGTCGTCGGAACGCCTGGATGACGAATTCGAATATTCGCCCGAAGAACGGCGGCACGAAATCCTCGAATTCCTCGAACGCCTCATGGATGTGGCGGACAAGGCCGACGCCGCCGCCACCCGGCTGATCTTCCGCAAGTCGCAATTGGGCGCGCTGATGGGCACCCCGCCCGAAAAGTAACGCCGTACCGCCATTTCCCGCCGGGGGCACGTGGCAGGTCATTGCCCGGGCACTCCGTCCGGGCAAGAACAGCGCGCAGGCAGCCGCCGCCTCTTCCGAGTTCAGGCCCGGCGCCCGGCGCCCGGCGCCATGTGCCGCCCGGCCCATCGCCGACGTCACTCCAGAGCCAACGCCCACAGGTGGCGCGTGGTGGAAGCGGGTGCCTCGC
>NZ_VSMK01000544.1 GCF_011682075.1 Nitratidesulfovibrio liaohensis | reverse complement strand
GGCGATGGCGCTTCGCCCTCCCGCGCGGCATCCGCCGGGGCCGTGCTTTCGCGGGCCACCGCCGCCAGCGCCGCCGTGACGCTGGTCTTGCCCGTCCCCCCCTTGCCGCTGATGACCACTATCTGCCGCATGCCCGCTCCTTCGCGTCCGTGGTTGCACCGGTCTCTTCCACTGTCGTGGCCGGTGTCGCCAAATCGGCCTGACTGGCCTGACTGGCCAGACCGGCCAGACCGGCCAGTCCCAGGCCGTCCCATGGTCGGCGCGGCCCGTCGGCGTCCCTGGCCATGTCTTCCAGCACATCCGCCAGCCTTGCATAGGCCGCGCGTACCTCGGGCGCGGCGTCGTGCATCAGGCTGCCCGTGGCCCCGCATTCGGCAGCCGCCCGGCTGAAGGGGATGACCCCCAGCAGAGGCACGCCTTCGTGCGCGGTCCATGCACGTACGGGATCACTGCCCGGGGCGCCTGCGGCGGTGGCTGTCGAGGACGGTGCGGCGGGGAGGCCCATTCCGGCCCGATTCAGCACCACGGCATGGGGCAGGCGCAAATGCCGCGCAAGGCCCACGGCCAGGCGCAGGTCGTGCAGGCCGAAGGGGGACGGCTCGGCCACCAGCAACAACAGGTCGGCGTCGTGCACGGCGTTGATGGCGGCGCAGGCAACGCCCGGCGGGCAGTCGCGGATGGCGAAGGCGCACGGTCCCTGAACGGCTCCGTCCTTTGGGACGGTAGGAGGCGGCACGTCCTTCACCGCCCTGATCAGCGGGGTGGCCATGGCCTCGCCGATGCGCAGCACCCCGTCACGAAAGCGCAGGACGGGTGCGGTGGCGGGAAGATCGGGGGCTCTGTCCGGCCTGCCCGTTCTGTCCGCCATGTTCACCCTGTCTGCACTGGTGCCCATGGCCGGGCGGATGCGCGCGATGCCGCCGCGCACCTCGCCCACCAGGCGCGTGGCATAGGTCATGGCGCCCGTGGGGCAGACCAGGGCGCACAGGCCGCAGCCGTGGCACAGGTCCGGAAAGTCCAGCACGGCATCGCCCATGAAGGCCAGCGCCTTGAAGCGGCAGGCCTCCACGCAGCGGCGGCACGCTGCGCCAAGGCACAGGGTTTCGTTCACCTTGGGCACGGGCAGGGTGCACTGTTCGCGCGTCTTCCATTCCACGGGCAGGAACAGATGCGCGTTGGGTTCCTCCACGTCGCAGTCGGCAAGCGACACGCGGTGTCCCCGCGCGGCTAGCAGCGCGGCAAGGTTCACGGCCACGGTGGTCTTGCCCGTGCCCCCCTTGCCGCTGGCAATGGCCAGTTTCATGCGGCCTCCGTCGCCGTGGCTCGTGCATGCAGGCCGCCGGGGACGGCGTTTCCCGGGCGGCCTGACCGATTGTCGGGGCCCGTCATTGGCCATCGCCGGTGGTGGGCGGCATGGCGGGGCCGCGCCCG
>NZ_VSMK01000543.1 GCF_011682075.1 Nitratidesulfovibrio liaohensis | reverse complement strand
CCTGGGGGGCGGCGTCGGCGGTGCGCAGGGCCACGGGCCGCACGGTGCGCCCGTCAAGGTACACCAGCACGCCGCGCACACCGGCGGGACCGCGTCCGGTGGCCTCGGCCAGCAGGCCCAGGTAGCGGCGCACCTGCGCCACATGGTCGTCGGAGGGGCGGCCCGTCTTCCATTCCACCACGGTGCAGGTTTCCCCGTCGTCCACCATGAGGTCGGTGCGGTGGATGCTGCCCTGCGCGTCCATGATGGACTGCTCCGGCACGCCGTGGGTGAACCAGTGCGCGGCCTGTGGCAGTGCCGCCAGCCACGCCAGCATGGCGGTGAGTTCGTTGGCCGTGGCTTCCGGTTCCGGCACCGGCAGGGGGAAGGCGCGCATGCCGTGGGCCACGGCGCGGGCGGCGTCCTGGTCCGGGGTGCCGGTAAGGCGCAGCTGTTCCAGGCAGGCATGCACCAGCATGCCGCGCCGCCGCTCGGTGAAGGTGAATTCCTCCAGCTGGTTGCGGAATATTTTCAGGCGCGGCAGCCACTGCATGGGCCGCCACGGGGCGGCAGGGGACGGCAGGTCCGGTGCGTGTGCTGCCGCGTACCCCGGTAGCGGGCCTGGTGCCGGGGCGGGAGCCGGGGAAGGTAACGGAGCGGGCACGGCCTCCGGAGCTTCGGGGGGCACTGTTTGCGCAGTCGCGTCTTCCCATGGGGATTCCTGCGCATCCTCTCGCGTCGCAGCGGCCTGCGCGTCCGTGCCTTGTGCCGGGGGCACTACCCCGGCCACGTATTCCTGTCCCGTGTCGATGTCGCACCCGGTCAGCAGGGCGCGCACCCCGGCCAGCAGGGACGAACTCCGTTCCGCGAACGGAGTGGAGGTGACGTAGGCGTGCAGTTCGTCCACGGGCCGCGTCCAGCCCACGTAGAGCAGATGCAGCTTTTCGGCGGCGGCAGCCGCCTGCGCGTGGTGGTAGCGGTCGCCCATTTCCGGGCACAGCGGGGCCAGCAGGGGCTGTCCGTCCAGTTCCGCCACCACCAGCGGCGGGTCGGTGCGATCGGGCTGGTGGTGGAAGGGAATCACCACCACCGGAAATTCCAGCCCCTTGGACTTGTGCATGGTCATCACCCGCACGGCGTCCATGGCCTCGGGCATGGGCACCTTTTCCTCGCCGCCGCTTTCGACCCAGAATTCCAGAAAGGTGGCCAGCGAGGTGAGGCCGCGCGATTCCGCGTTGTGCACCACTTCCAGAAAGCGGCGCACGTAGCCGATGTCCTCCGGATGGCGCTGCGCCACGCGGAAGCGTTCGAACACCTCGCGCACCGTGTCGTAGGGGCCCATCAGCCCGGCGCGGGCGTAGAACGGCGCCAGCCACGTTTCCCACGCCACGGGGAAGGTGGCGCGGAAATCGGCCAGCAGCCCCTTGCCGCCGCGCGGGTCATCGGCGGGGCGGGCGCAGCGGTCGGC
>NZ_VSMK01000542.1 GCF_011682075.1 Nitratidesulfovibrio liaohensis | reverse complement strand
CCGCAGCAGCCTGCCAAGGTCGCCCGCTCCGTGCTCAGATGCATGCCCGGCCCGACCGGCTGGCGCGGCCTGGCTTGATTGACCCGAATGGACCGGCAGGCACACCCGCCCCCCGCAACGGGGGCAGACGGGCAACGCGTGCGCACGATCCGACGCGGCGGCGCGCGGAGCATGGCCGGATACCGCGGTGGATCCTCCGGCACGGCAGTGGGTAGGTGTGGGCATGTTCATGGCATGGAGGAGGCGTGCATTGGGCGTGCATCGGGAATGGCCGAAACGGGCAGACACGGGCAGACACGGGACATGAACCGGAGCGTATGCGCCAGACCGTACCGGCAGCGCCGGTCGGCACCCCGGCCCGGCCATACGGTTCCCTGCCACTTGGCTAACCGCTCCGCGCCGCAAGGGCAAGCCCGCGCGGGTTTGGCACGTTAAATAATGTCAACCGGTGTAAATATGCTTCCCCAGCCCGAACAGAGCCGCGCACATCTGCTATGCAGTCGCAAAGTGCCGCGTGATGCAGACGCCGCCCCCATGCGGCACGGGTTGAAATGCTCGCCCGTGCGCACCACGCGCCTGCCCGCCGCAACGGAGGCCACCATGGCAGACAACGTCGTTCACATTCCCGCCCAGCGCCGGGCCAAGGTGATGGTGGTGATCGGCACGCGCGCCCAAGCCATCGCCTGCGCGCCGGTGGTGCATGCCCTGCGCGAAAGTGCCGCCCGGTTCCACCCCATCGTGGTCAGCGCGGGCCTGCATCGCGACCGTTTCGTGCCTACCCTGCACGACCTGGACATGGAGTGCGACATCGACCTCAGCCTGCCCGGCGACATCGACGAAGGCCAGTTCCACCTGCTGGCGGGCAACGCTGTGTTGCGCTTCGGGCTGGTGGTTTCGCGCCTGCGGCCGGACATCGTACTGGTGCAGGGCGCCTCCACCACGGCCCTGGCGGTGTCGCTGACCGCCTTTCACAACAGCGTGCCGGTGGCCCACATAGACGCCGGGCCACACGGGGAGCAGGCGGGCACCCCATCGCCCGAGGAAGGCAACCGCCGCTGCATCGCCGCCGTGGCATCGCTGCATTTCGCAGCCACGGAAGAGGCGCGCAAGGCGCTGCTGCACGAAGGCGTGGACGACGCGCGCATTGCCGTCACCGGGGCCACCGTGGCGGAAAGCCTGCACCGGTTCGCGGAAACCGGGCAGGCGGGCGACACTGTTCCGGAAGACACGGGGCACGACGACGCCATTTCCGGCGTCCACGCGGCCCACAATACGGACCGGAACACGGAACGGGGCTCGGAACAGACAGCGGACGCCGCCGCGCATGCCCCGAGGGTTCCGGACATCCGCCCGGTCTCCCTCCGGCGGGTGCCCAAACGTGCCCTTGATGCGGCGGGCATTGCGGTTCCCCCGGCGCCCGCCGCCCCGACCCCGGCGCATTCCCGCGCCGCCC
>NZ_VSMK01000541.1 GCF_011682075.1 Nitratidesulfovibrio liaohensis | reverse complement strand
GGCGTTGCGCTGCCAGCTTTTCACCGCCACCAGCGCGGCGGCCTCGGCCAGGGTGCGTTCCGGCACCTGATGCGCCGGGTGGTCGCGCCGGATGATCAGGTGCGCGCTGGGGCCGTCCTCCGCGTGCAGCCACCAGTCGAAAGGCGAGGCGATGCGCAGCAGTTCCGCGTTGCCTTCGGCGCACCGCCCCCGCAGCAGCAGGAAGCCGTCGGAACTGCGAAAGCGCTGCACGTCGCTGCCGGTTCCGGCATTGCCCGGCTGTTTGCGGGAATCGGCACCGCCCTTGCCGCCTTTGCCTTTCTTGCCGCGGGGGGCATGAAGGACAGACGCGGGCGCAAACCGGGCCTGGACCGGTGGCAACCCGTCGCCGGGGGGCATGGCTGCGCCCTGCTCTGCGGAGGCCAGGTCGCGGGCAACCTCTGCCCGGCGACGTTCGAGGATGGCGAGCCCGCGCGCGCCCCGATCCGACCGGTGAAACATGGCGGCCATGTTCTCGCGCACGGTCAGCAGCGGGTCGAGACGGATGATGCGGGTGGTGCGGGCTAGGCCTGCGTCGGCAGTGCCCGTCGGGGGCGATGCCTCATCCCCCGCGCCTTCCGGCCATGCCGATTCGGACAAGGTTTCGTCGGGCACCGTCACCTCCGGCAGGCGGGCATCCGGTGCGTATTGATAGAGCACCGCCTGCAGGGCCACGCCATCGGCACGCTGGTCCAGCAGGCCGCGCAGGCGGCGCTCCTCGTCGTCCAGCTTGGCCAGCAGCCGGCGCAACCGCTTGGTTTCGGCCTTGAACGGGGCGGCGGCCTCCGTGCGCACGGTATCGGCAAGACCGGTGAACGCGGCGGCCTCGCCCAGAATGGCGGCGGCATCCAGCGCGGATTCGTGCACTTCCTCGGTCCGGTTGCCGCGCAGGGATGCGGGCAGGGGCCACGCGGAAAGCTCGTCGGGCTCGCCGGGCCCTGTCCCGCCCTCGTCGGGCTGACGGTACAGGAACACGTCGCCCTCTCCGGAGTCCAGGTCCACCAGCAGGGCGCAGGCGTCGAGCACGCCGTCTTCCGGGGCGTCACCGGAAATGCCGAAGAGGGTGTCCGAATTGCCACCGGGGGTGCTGCCGGATGGAGGGGCGAATCGCCCACCGCCCACAAGGGTGGCCAGGGTGCGCCGCAGGGGCGGAGTGAGCACCGGATCGGCCCCGGTGGCGGCGCCGCCGCACAGCGCATGCAGGGCGATCTGCAGCGCAACGGGTTGCGAAGGGGGGGGCAGTTGCGGCCAGACCGGGTCCGCGCCGAAGTCAGGGGGAAGGGCATCCACGAGGTGCACGCCCTCGCGCAGATCCAGCAGTACCAGGGCGCCCTGCCCGGCGGCCTTACCGTTTGGCCGCCCGTCTGCCGTCCCGTCTGTCGTCCCGTCTGGCTGTCCGGCTGGCGGCGCCATGCGCAGGGCCAGCCTGCGGCGCGGCCAGTC
>NZ_VSMK01000549.1 GCF_011682075.1 Nitratidesulfovibrio liaohensis | reverse complement strand
CCGGGGCACGATGCGCAGGCGCACCCGCCGCGCGCGGGGGCTGGTGCGCACGTCATGGCGGGGCGGCCAGCCGACATCACCGGGCGAGGGGAAGGTGCCGAGATCACCGGCGTCATTCCCTGCGTCGATCCCGGCATCGGGTCCGGCGTCATTCGCGGTATCGGGCACTGCTTCCGGCCATCCGGATCGGATTCCGGCAAACCGGCGCAACATATCTTTCAAGGGGTTCGTGGGGCTCATGTGTACGGGGCTTTACCTGTGCCTGTTTAGCGCATAGTATCGCGTCGCCTCGGGCTGGCCTTTACGCAAGACCCGCACTGGAGATTCGAGACATGCTCGCGTCAAACCGTTCCGCCTCCATCTGGGGCGGCTTTCTGCTCGCCGCGCTGGGCGCGGCTTTCTGCGCCTGGGCCGCCATTGCCCCGTCCGAGTCGCTGTGCGTCAGCACCGGCTGCTCGCTGTACCGCAACCTGACCATCTGGGGCCTGCCCCTGTGGTGGTATGGCACGGGTGCGTTCTCGCTCCTAGCCCTGTTCTGCATCTTCGGCAAGCAGGGCGCCGCGCGCGGGTTCGTATGGCTGATGCTGGCCGCCGACACGGCACTGCTGGCGCTGATGGCCCTCACCGCCCCCTGTGCAGCCTGCCTGGTGGTGGCCGCACTCATCGCCGGGGCCTTCGTGGCCATCCCCGGCGAACCGCGCCGCGACAGGCAACAACGCATTTCCATCCTGCTTCTGGTGTGGGGCGGCCTGTTCTTTGCCAACGGCGCGGCCCTGGCCACCGAGCGCGTCGGCGCCTGGAATCTTCAGGGACCGGAAAACGCGCCCGTCACCCTGTATTTCTCGCCGTCGTGCCCGGCCTGCCGCCAGGCCATCGCCGCCCTTGCCGGTGCGGCACCGGACACCGTGGCCTATCGCCCGGTGGCTGAAAACGACGACGACATCCTGGCCATCGAACAGATGCGCCGCGCCGTCGAACAGGGAGCGTCCGTGGCGGTTGCCCTGCGCAAGGCGGTGGATACACCTGCCGCGCCCACGATGTCCTTGTTCGATCAGGCCCGGCTGCGCTGGAAACTGTTGCGCAACAAGGCCCGCGTGCTTTCCACCGGCGCGGACCGGCTGCCGGTGATGCTGATGGCGGGCATGCCCCGCCTGCCCTTCGGCCACGCAGGGGATGGCGGCGCGCCGAACACGGGCGCGCCCTCTTCGCAGGCCCCGCGCCCTGCGGTCCCGCAGCAGGGTCCGTCCTCTCCGGTACAGGGCCAGGCAGGCAAGCCTACCCCAATGCCCGCAGGTCAGGACACCACACTGCCGTTTCTGACCAACGACTTTGCAGGCTGCGGGCAGACCCCTGCCAACAACGCCACCTGCAACTAGACGCCACGCGGGGCCATACGTCCTGCGCTGCCCCGCGCGCATCCCTTCGGAGCATGCGTTCCTCCCCTCCATGAGGTTCAGTTCGCCCAAAGCCCGGTCGGTTCACGCCCGGGCTTTTCCATGGTCGCGCCCCTCCGACAGCCCGTCGTACGGCAGTCGCTACAGGGCGCCGACGCCCCTTGCCTCAGGCCATCGCTGGCAAGTTGGTCAACCAATCAGAACCTGCAAGATTTGTTGACCTTTCGGGTGTTTCAGACTATGTGAAAAAAATCATTTTTTCAGACATCGCACTCGCGCACGTCGTGCGCGGGGTTTGTCCGGGGAGGCGACGCATCCCCCCTTTTCGCTTGGACAAAGCGGAAAAAACGCCGTATAGGGGGGTGCGCCGCAAGAGGCGCGCCCGCTAACCGCAACGGCAAAGAGTTCACATGACCATCAGGGACCTGCTCGCCGAGCACAAAGACGCCATCATCCACAAATGGATAGATGCCATGTATGGCACCTATCCGTTTGACACCGTAGGTTTCCTGCGCAGCAGCAGGGACCAGTTCTCCAATCCCGTGGGCCACACCACCGCGGCATCCGCCGTGGTCATCTTCGACGCCATTGCTGGCGACGATGTGGACGAGGCCCGCCTTTCCGAGGCCATAGAGGATGTCATCCGCATCCGGGCCATTCAGAATTTCTCCCCCGAACAGGCCGTGGGCGTGCTGTTCGTGCTGAAGACGGTGCTCCGCAAGATGCTGCGGGCCGCCATCGTTCAACACGGCCTGCACGACGAGCAGTTGGAGGTGGAATCGCGCATCGATACCGTGGCGCTCATGGCTTTCGGCAAATACGCCGCCTGCCGAGAACGCCTGCACATGATGAAAGTAGACGACTTCAAACGTGGATACGCACAGCTCCTGCGCAGGGCTGAACGTATATTGGACAAGCCGGTAGGGGAACCGGACACGCAGAAACCGATAGCCTAGCAGCGAGGTAACGGAATGTTCATTTCACTTTTAGCGGTCATTGCGCTGGGTTGCATCGCCTGGCTGGGAGCTGCCTCAGGCTTCCAGTATCTTATCGGGGTGGTGTTGCCGTATGCCGCGGTGCTCGTGTTCATCGGCGGTTTCGTCTGGCGGATGGTAGATTGGGCCAAATCTCCCGTGCCCTTCCGCATCCCGACCACGGGCGGCCAGCAGAAGTCGCTGGACTGGATCAAACCTGCCCGGCTCGACAGCCCCTTCACCACCGCTGGCACCGTGGGGCGCATGCTTCTCGAAGTGCTGCTGTTCCGGTCGCTTTTCCGGAACACTTCGGTCGAAATCCAGAAAGGCCCCCGCGTGGTCTACTATTCGGCCAAGTGGCTGTGGCTTTTCGCGCTGCTGTTCCACTACTGTTTCCTGTTGATCTTCATTCGGCACTTCCGGTTCTTCCTCGAGCCGGTGCCCTTCGCCCTGACGGCCATCGAGTTCGTTGACGGCATCATGCAGATCGGCGTGCCCCGCATGTTCATGTCCGATGTGCTGGTCGTGGCGGCGCTCGGCTTCCTGCTGGCCCGCCGCCTGTTCAGCGAAAAGGTGCGCTACATCTCGCTGGCCAACGACTACTTCCCGCTGTTCCTGCTGCTGGGCCTCGTGGGCAGCGGCATCTGGATGCGCTACTTCGCCAAGGTGGACATCGCGGCGGTCAAGGTACTGACCATGGGCCTCGTGACCATGAACCCCGTGCTGCCCGAAGGCATCGGCGCGGCGTTCTTCATCCACATCTTCCTGCTCTCGTGCCTGCTTGCGTACTTCCCGTTCAGCAAGCTGATGCACATGGGCGGCGTCTTCCTCAGCCCCACGCGCAACCTGCCCAACAACACGCGCGCGGTGCGCCACGTGAACCCCTGGAATCCGCCCAAGAAGTACCGCACCTACGCGGAATACGAAGACGAGTTCCGGGAACTGATGGAAGAAGCGGGGCTGCCTGTCGACAAAACCTCTGAAGAAGCCGCTGCCGCCGAGTAAGGAGCCGACATGTCCAAACTGCCAACTCCCGACAAGCTGATCGCGACCATCCCCGCCTTCCCCATGGAAGGGTGGATGGACACCAAGCCGGACTTCAAGCCCGGCACGTGGTGCTATCCGGCCAAGGTCGACAACATGAAGGCGCTCGGCATGCCGAACCCGCACGAATGGTCGGCCGACCAGGAAGACTGGAACCTGCCGGAAAACTGGGAAGAGATCATCTACGAAGGCCTCAAGTCGCGCCTGGCCAAGCACCGCTCGCTCAAGGTGTTCATGGACATCTGCGTGCGCTGCGGCGCCTGCGCCGACAAGTGTCACTTCTTCATCGGCACGGGCGACCCCAAGAACATGCCCGTGCTGCGCGCCGAGCTGCTGCGCTCGGTGTACCGCCGCGACTTCACCACGGCGGGCAAGCTGCTGGGCAAGCTGGCAGGCGCCCGCAAGCTGGACAAGGATGTCATCAAGGAGTGGTTCTACTACTTCTACCAGTGCACCGAATGCCGCCGCTGCTCGCTGTTCTGCCCCTACGGCATCGACACCGCGGAAATCACCGCCATTGCGCGTGAGCTGCTGCACGAGCTGGGCCTTGGCATCCACTGGATCATGGAACCGGTGTTCAACTGCAACCGCACCGGCAACCACCTGGGCATCCAGCCGCACGCCTTCAAGGAAATCGTCGAGTTCCTCTGCGAGGACATCGAGACGGTGACCGGCATCAAGATCAACCCGCCCTTCAACGAAAAGGGCCACGAGATCGTGTTCATCACGCCCTCGGGTGACGTGTTCGCCGACCCCGGCATCTACACGTTCATGGGCTACCTGATGCTGTTCCACGAAATCGGGCTGGACTACACCCTGTCCACCTACGCCTCGGAAGGCGGCAACTTCGGCTCGTTCACCACCTTCGACATGGCGAAGAAGCTGAACGCCAAGATGTACGCCGAAGCCGAGCGCCTTGGCTCCAAGTGGATCCTGGGCGGCGAATGCGGCCACATGTGGCGCGTGGTGCACCAGTACATGGACACCTTCAACGGCCCCACCCCGCCCAAGATGGAAGTGCCGAGGTCGCCCATCACCGGCACGGTGTTCAAGAACGCGGCGTCCACCAAGATGGTGCACATCGCCGAGTTCACGGCCGACCTCATCAAGCACAACAAACTGCGCCTCGACCCCAGCCGCAACGACCACCTGACCGTGACCTTCCACGACTCGTGCAACCCGGCGCGCGGCATGGGCCTGCTGGACGAACCCCGCTACGTGCTCCAGAACGTGTGCAACAACTACGTGGACATGCCCGAGAACACCATCCGCGAGCAGACCTTCTGCTGCGGCGGCGGTTCCGGCCTGAACACCGACGAAATCATGGAAATCCGCATGCGCGGCGGCCTGCCCCGCGGCAATGCCCTGCGGTACGTGCAGCAGAAGCACGGCGTGAACACCATGGCCTGCATCTGCGCCATCGACCGGGCCACCCTGCCCCCGCTGGCCAACTACTGGGCCCCCGGCGTCACGGTCTACGGTACCCACGAGCTGGTGGCCAACGCCCTCGTGATGCGCGGCGAACAGAAGCGCACCATGGACCTGCGGCAGGAAGAACTGCCCGGTATGGAGGATGAATAACCATGTATAACGGCAAATACATCATCCCCGGCATCGTGATCTTCGTCGGGCTGTTCACCTTTCCCTTCTGGTCCAACCTGCTGACGCCCAAGTACGAGCGCCCGCAGTTGGCCCTGCCCGCAGGCCAGAAGGAATGCATAGAACCGGCCGAATACATGCGCGCCGAGCACATGCACATTCTCGACGTGTGGCGCGACCAGGCCCTGCGCGAAGGCAAGCGCGCCTATGTCGCCTCCAACGGCAAGGTCTGGGACATCAGCCTGCAGAACACCTGCATGAAATGTCATACCAACAAGGCCGATTTCTGCGACAAGTGCCACAACTCCAACAGCGTGAACCCCTACTGCTGGGATTGCCATGTGGCGCCGAGGGGGAACCAGTAATGAGCACCACCAGAAGACAATTCCTGAAGATCGCCGGGCTTGCCGCCTTCGGCCTTGGCACCTCGACCGCGCTGGACGCGGCCACCGCAGACGCCAAGGACATGGAGGGCGCCAAGTACGACGTGGGTGGCAAGCATCTTGCCGCCAAGCGCTGGGCCATGGTCATCGACACCCGCAAGCTGGAATCGCGCGAGGATTTCGAGCGTATCATCCACGCCTGCCATTCGATCCACAACGTCCCCTCGATTCCCACCAAGCAGGAAATCAAGTGGATATGGACCGACAAGTATGACCACGTCTTTACCGACGACATGAGCCAGCACCTGTCCCCCGCCGTGCGCGAAAAGGACTACCTGCTGCTGTGCAACCACTGCGAAAACCCGCCCTGCGTGCGCGTGTGCCCCACCAAGGCCACCTTCAAGCGCGCCGACGGCATCGTGGTGATGGACTACCACCGCTGCATCGGCTGCCGCTTCTGCATGGCCGGGTGTCCGTACGGCGCGCGCAGCTTCAACTTCGGCGATCCGCGCCCCTACCTGAAGGACGTGAACCCCGCCTTCCCCACCCGCATGCGCGGCGTGGTGGAAAAGTGCACCTTCTGCTCCGAACGGCTTGAAGTGGGCCTGCTGCCCGCCTGCGTCGAAGCCTCGAACGGGGCCATCCTGTTCGGCGACCTCGACGACCCGAATTCGCCGGTTCGCAAGGCCCTTGCCGAGAACTTCAGCATTCGCCGCAAGCCCTCCATCGGGACCCAGCCCGGCGTCTACTACATCGTGTAGGAGGAGAAGCCATGATCGAGAAGGTTCTGAAAGGCTCCCCGGCGTTCTACATCTGGCTGCTGTTCCTCGGCGGCATCGCGAGCCTGGGCGTCTTCGCGTACATCTTCCAGCTGAAATACGGGCTGACCATCACCGGCATGAGCCGCGACGTTTCGTGGGGGCTGTACATCTCGCAGTTCACCTACTTCGTCGGCGTGGCGGCCTCTGCCGTCATGCTGGTGCTGCCCGCCTACTTCCATCACTACAAGAAGTTCAAGAAGATGATCATCCTCGGCGAGTTCATGGCGATCTCGGCCGTGCTGATGTGCATGCTCTTCATCGTCACCGACATGGGGCAGCCGCAGCGCATGCTGAACGTCATCCTGCACCCCACGCCGAATTCCATCATGTTCTACGACATGATGGTGCTGATGGGGTACCTGTTCATCAACGCGCTGGTCGGCTGGGTCACCCTGGAAGCCGAGCGCCACGATGTTGAACCGCCCAAGTGGATCAAGTTCTTCATCTACCTGTCGGTGGTGTGGGCGTTCTCCATCCACACCGTCACCGCCTTCCTGTATGCGGGCCTGCCCGGCCGCCACTACTGGCTGACGGCCATCATGGCCGCCCGCTTCCTGTCCTCGGCCTTCGCTTCCGGTCCGGCAATCCTGCTGCTGCTGGTCATCGCGCTGCGCCGCCTGACCGGGTTCGATCCGGGCCGCGAAGCCATCCAGACCCTGACCAAGATCATCACCTACGCCATGGCCATCAACGTGTTCTTCTTCCTGCTGGAAGTGTTCACGGCCTTCTACAGCGGCATGCCGGGCCACCAGCACCCGCTCACCTTCCTGTTCGTGGGCCACGATGGCCACGCCTCGTGGGTGGTGGGCTGGATGTGGACGGCGGCCGTGCTGGCCATCCTGTCGCTGTGTCTGCTCATTCCCCCGCAGTTCCGCGACAACGAGCGCGTGCTGCCGTGGGCGCTGGGCATTCTGGTCATCGCCAGCTGGATCGACAAGGGCCTGGGCCTGCTGATCGGCGGTTTTACCCCCAACCCCTTCGAGACGGTGACCATCTACACCCCCACCTTCCCGGAAATCCTTGTCACCGTGGGCGTATACGCCATCGGCCTGATGGTGCTTTCCGTGCTGTGGAAGATCGCCCTCGACGTGAAGAAGGAAGCGGGCACCTTCTAGCCGCTGCCTTTACCTGACCCGATCGCAAAGGGCCCGTGCCGTATCGGCACGGGCCCTTCTGCATGTTCGGACGCAGCTCCACCGCGCGGGACTGCCGCGCCCCCCATACCCTCCCCGGCTGCGTCGTTTGGCGGCAGTGCTTGCCAGCCCCGCCGCCATCCGGTGCAACGCCTGACAGCGCAACGATGCCCGCGCGCACTCAGCCATGCCACGGCCCGTGGCGCCAGCCAGGCCAGCCCGCCGCCACGGGGATCCTTGACAGGCCAAGGGGGCACAGGCCCAACATGGCACTGCCTCACACAGGACTTCGGCGGTCGAACACGGCATATGTCATGGGGGCCTGGCCCCTCCCTACCCGCCCCCTCAAACGCCTGCGTCGAGCCGTGTCCCGCCGCTGCGGCTTCGATCCGGGTCGCCCGCACACACCGGCAGGGGACGTTGCCATCGCCAATCCTGCGCGCGCCGGGGCACCTTACCCCCTCCAACGCAAAAGGGCCGCCCCCGAAGGTGCGGCCCCATGACAGTTGCTGCATGAAACGATTAGAATTTGTAACCTACCGAAAGGCCAACCACGTGGGTACGGCCATCGTGCGAGTTGCCGTCGTAGATGCCGTTGGTGGCATGGTTGTCGTACTCGGCGTCGGTGGCGACGATGTAGGTGTAGGAAAGGTCCACGGTATAGCTGTCCCAGTGGAAGCCCACGCCGGTGCTGTACAACTGGCGGTCGCTGGTGGGGATCAGGTAGTCGATGTGGTCCGCATCGGCGGGAGATTCGTCGTAGATGAAGCCCGCGCGCAGATCCATCCAAGGCGTGGCGGCGTATTCCACGCCGATGCTGTAACGCCAGGCGTCGTTCCATTCCTTTTCGGAATTCACGAGACGGCCGGTGCCAGCAAAGGGTGCGTCATGGTAGATGCCCAGGTTGTCATACAACGACCATCGGGTGAGAGTGGCACCCACTTCGATTCCAAGTTCGGGAATGGGATTGTAGGACACGCCAAAGGAAATCATGTCCGGCAGGGTCACCGCGCCATGTACGTTGCAGTCGCGGTAGGCACCAAGAATCAGCGGGTTGACCACAGCCGAGCCGGGAGTGAAGGAGTTGGTGCCATCGGCATTCTGCTTGACCTGGCTCTTGTAGCTGATGCCTGCGGCCCACTGCTCGTCGAACTGGTAGTGCAGGCCACCGGTGATGCCCCAGCCGTAGCTGTCGGCCTTGAGCTCGGAATCGATGTCACCGGATACGGGATCGGACGGGTTGTTGTTCATGTTGGTACCGTCGATCTTCTTGTTCATCTTCAGATCGAGGGTCATGAACTCGACGCCCACTGCGGCGGACAGCTTGTCGGTGATCTTGAAGGCAATATTGGGGTTGTAGGAGACCGTCTGGATTTCTGCGTCGTAGATGTTGTAGCGGCCCGCCCAGTTGGGATCGTCATATTCGGTGCCCAAACCGAAGCGCGTGTAGATGCCCATGCCCAGCCACAGGTTATCCTTAAGCTGGGTGGTCATGTAGCCGTGCGGAGGTGTCCACACGTTGTGGGCGCCTTCACCGGTATAGGTGTTGCCGCCGTAGTTCACGTCCACCTTGGCGTTAGGAACGATGGCGCTGAACCCGGCCATCACCTGGGTGCCTTCCAGCTGGGTCATCAGGGCCGGGTTGTAGGCCACGGCGGATGCATCGGGCTTGCGGGCCACCATGGTGCCGCCCAGCGCGTTGCCGCGCGCGCCCCATTCGTACAGGGCAAAACCCTCGGCCTGCGCGGTGCCCGCCAGGGCGGTGCAGACCAGCAGGCACGACACAGCCAACGATTTCAGTCGCTTCATGGATCTCCCCTAGAGTTTTGTATGCCTGCCGCCGAACGATGCGCACGCGCGAAGAGAGTCCCCCGGCGCGGCTTGGCGTCCAAGGGAGAACACACGGAACGTTCCGACTTTTTCAGGCAGAATGACGATTGCCGCTCCCCCGCGCGTTCCCTCTCGGCTTGTGGCCGAACGCACGTACCGGGGCACGGCACCCCTTAAGCACAATCGGATCTAGCTATCCGATTCGTCAACGATTTGCAACCATTCGGAAACACCTCGGAAACACGGAAAAAGCAACGCTCCCGCAAGCAGCAATGACGCTAGCGAACACCTCAGCCCCCGCCGCGGCCACCCCAGCCACAAGCAGATCACGGAGTGTGCAATGCCGAGCACAACGCAGCTGTCGCTGGCCTGAAACGCCCATCGGTGCCCCCGGGCACAACGCAACGGGGCGCCGGGAACCGACCTTTGGTCTGTTCCCGGCGCCATGCGAGCCGCGCGCCATGCGTGCGGCGTCCATCTCATTCGCTATTCGGACTCGACGTGGCGGTCTTCCCCGTTCTTCTGCCCGCCCCGCGCTCCGTTCCGCAGATCGGCCAAGGGCTCGTCCAGCAAACCCCGCGCATCCAGCACGGTCTCTATCTCGGTAACCAGACAACCGAAATCCACGGGCTTGGAGACGTAGCCGTCCATGCCCTCCGCCAGAAAGCGCTCCCGGTCCCCGGCCATGGCATGGGCCGTCATGGCAATGACCGGCACCCGCGACGGCATGCCCTTGCGGCCGCGCAACGCGCGTATCGTTTCCAGGCCGTCCATTTCGGGCATCTGGATGTCCATCAGCAAGAGATCGCAGGCTTCGTGTTCCAGCCCGGCCAGCACCTCTATGCCGCTGGACACGGTGATCACGTCGTGCCCCATGCGTTCGAAGAAATACACCGCCAGCTTGCGGTTGATCACGTCGTCTTCGGCCACCATGATGCGCAGCCGCCGGTTCACGCCCCGGATCACCGGCAGGCTGGCGTCGCGAGGGCGCGGGACAGTGGGTTCGCCCAGGGTAAAGCGCATGGTCAGCACAAAGGTGCTGCCCGCCCCTTCCTTGCTGCGTACCGTGATATCGCCGCCCATCATCCGCGCTATCTCACGCGAGATGGCAAGGCCAAGCCCGGCGCCGCCGTACTTCTTGGTCAGAAAATTCTCGGCCAGGGTAAACGGCTCGAAGATGCGTTCCCACTTCTCCGCGGCAATCCCCACCCCGGTATCCTCAACGGTGACACGCAACTCCACCGTGCTCCCCGAGTGAGCCTCCTGCGCTTCCCGCCCAACTCCGGGCATCTGGGAAGGAGCGCCGTCCAGCGACACCGACAGCGAGACGCCCCCCACCTCGGTATACTTGATGCCGTTGATGACCAGGTTGGTCAGCACCTGGCGCAATCGCGCGGCGTCGCCCATCAGCCGGTCTGGCACGTCGGGAGACACATCGCAGGCAAGGGTCAGGTTCTTCCAGCGGGCCTGCACGTCCAGCACGCGGACCAGATCGTTCACGGTCTCGCGCAGATTGAACGGTGCCTCGTTGAGGGCGATGCGCCCGGCCTCTATGCTGGACATGTCCAGCAGGTTGTTGACGATGGCCAGCAAGTCCAGCCCGGCCTGGCGCACCATGCCCAGGCACTCCTCCTGCTCGCCAGCGGGTCCGGCGGCCAGCAGCAACTCGGTCAGCCCGATGATGCCGTTGAGAGGGGTGCGCAGTTCATGGCTGATGTTGGCGAGGAACTGGGTCTTGGCGCGGTTGGCCGATTCCGCCTCCACTCTGGCCTGTTCCAACTCGCGGGTGCGCACGGCCACCTCTGCGGCCAGGTTCTCGTGGTAGCGGCGGTTTTCCGCGCGCAGCCTTCCCTGCTCAATGGCCAAACGCACCCGGTGGCCCAACACCTCCAGGTCCATGATGGGCTTGAGGATGAAATCCCAGGCACCCCGGCGCACCGCCTCGATGGCGTCCTGCATGACCCCGGTGCCGGACACCACGATGGTGGGCATGTCCGGACGCTCGGCCGCCAGCTCGCGCAGCACGTCCAGGCCGTCAAGACCGGGCATGCGCAGATCGACCAGCACGGCATCCGGCTGCACCGTGCGCACCAGTGCAAGGCCGGAGCGGCCATCGGTGCCTTCGTGCACGTCGTAGCCAAGGTCTTCGAGATAGGCAGTAATGCTGCGTCGCACCATCGTGTCGTCATCGATGACGACCACGGTGGGGGTATCGGATGGGGAGGCCGGACCGGATGAGCCGGCGGAGGGGGGGAGGCCGCCGGTGGGGCTCATGCCCGCACCGGCCCGGAAAGACGGCGGAAAATGCCCTGCACCAGATCGTCCATGTTCTGCAACGGCTTGATGTACACGTCGTCACGTTGCACGCCGATGGCGATGAGTTCCGAGGGCAGCTTGTAGTTGGTCGAGCCGGTATGGATGAGATAGCGCAATGTGGGCAGCACCTGATGTGCGCGAATGATGAAATCGTTGCCGCTCATTCCCGGCAGGCGCATGTCGATGATGCCCACGTCCGGTCGATGGCGTTCCAGCATGTCCAGCGCGTCCTCGCCACTGCCTGCCGTAACCACCCGGAATCCCTCATCCTCGAAGTACGCCTCGAGGTTTTCGCGCACCATCTCTTCGTCATCCACCACAAGAATGAGGATGTCGGCATTGTTCATAACTACCCCGTACTGCCCTATGCTTCCCCCGCCCGGTGCGCCTCTTCTTGGAACAGGCGACCGCTGTTTGAAGAACGATCGCCGGATACATCATATGCCAGACGCGGCACTGCGTGCAACGCCCGAATGCGTGCCTGCCCGCGCGCGCATAGGGGCGTTGCACGCAGGCGCGCCAGAATCCTCCGCGTCAGACGGCTAAGAGGCTTCGCGCACGATGGCCTGCTCCCGCCGCAACGGGCACCACGTGGGGCGGTCCTGCGCGGGGTCCAGCGGGCGGTGCTTGGGGGTGGAAAGGTTGCAGCGGGCGGGTTCGCCCTGGCTGCAGAAGGGACAGTCGCTGCACTTGCGGACGACGATGATCATGAAGGTATCCTTGGTGCCGCGCGCTGGCGCGGGCTACAGCATGTTGACGGGGTCAAGATCCAAAGAAATGCGCAGATGACCGATGCCCGGCGTGGCGCCCGCCGCCCCGAACAGCGAACGGATGCTCGGCCAGTCGTCGGCCTTCAGCAGGCACTGAAAACGCTTGCGCCCGCGCAGCAGCGGCAGCGGTGAAGGGGCTGGCCCCAGCACCTGCACGCCGCGCTCGCGCCCCTGGGCGCGCACCGCAGTGGCAAAGCGGGCCAGTTCCTCTGCCCCGCCCGTGAAATCCATGGGATAGCTGATGCGCACCAGCGCCAGTCGCACGAACGGAGGGTACCTGCGCCGCTGGCGGATGGCAATCTCGTGGGCGTAAAAGCCCTCGTAATCCGCCGTGCGCACGAAATTCCAGCAGTAATGGGAAGGGTCGCGGGTCTGGATGAATACGCGGCCCGGCTTTTCGCCGCGCCCGGCACGCCCTGCGGACTGCACCAGCAACTGGAAGGTGCGCTCCGCCGCCCTGTAATCGGGCAGATTCAGGCCAAGGTCGCCGTCTGCCACCACGGCCAAGGTTACATCCGGAAAGTGGTGCCCCTTGGACAGCATCTGGGTGCCAACCAGCACCTGCGCCTCGCGCCGGGCAAAGGCCGCCAGGATTTCCTCCATCCGGCCCGGCCTTCTGGTCGAGTCGCGGTCCAGCCGCAGCACCTTGCCCCCGGCGGGCAGGTGTGCCGCCAGGGTTTCCTCCAGCTTTTCCGTGCCCTCGCCCATGGGCAGATAGTGCATGCACTTGCAATTGGGGCAGGTGGCCGGATACGGCACGGAATGGCCGCAGTAGTGGCACACCAGCCGTTCGCGCCCCTTGTGGTAGGTAAGGCCGATGTCGCAGTGCGGGCAGCGGGCCACCGTGCCGCAGTCCAGGCAGTACATCAGCGGGGCGTAGCCGCGCCGGTTCAGCAGGATAACCGCCTGCTCGCCGCGCTCCACCGTTTCGCGCAGGGCCGCGCCGCTCCGGGCAGCCAGCACCGAATCGGTGGAGGCAAGGTCCTTGATGTCCACCAGTTCCACGTCGGGCAGGGTGCCGCCACCAGCCCGCTCGGGCAGGGTCGCCATGGGCAGGCGGCCTTCGTGCATGGCGTGGAAGGTCTTCACGTCCGGCGTGGCGGAACCCAGCACCAGCAGCCCGGCGCCCTGCCCCACCCGGAACCAGGCCACTTCCTTGGCCTGATAGGCCAGCCCCTCGTCCTGCTTGAACGAGGTGTCGTGCTCCTCGTCCAGCACCACCACGCCCAGATCGGGCGCGGGCAGGAACAGGGCCGAGCGGGTGCCCACCACCAGACACGGTTCGCGCCGGGCCGCCAGCGCACGAAAGGTGCGTTCGCGCTGGGCCGGTCCCTGGTAGCCGTGGAAAAAGAACAGCGGCGCGCCGGGCAGGCGTTCGTTCACGTCGCGGCGCAGCTTGCAGGCCAGGGCCACCTCCGGCGCCAGCAGCATCACCGAACGACCCCGCGCCAGGCATTCGCGTGCAAGGTCCAGGTACACCGCCGTCTTGCCGCTGCCGGTCACGCCGTACAACAGGCGGTGTTCCGCGCGCGGACCGTCCAGCGCGGCCAGAAAGTCGTCCAGGGCCGTACGCTGGTTCGCGTTCAGTTCAAACGAAGCATCCGGCGGGCCGTACAGGCAGGCCGGGCCTTCGCCCTCGGCGGCCTCGTCGCAGGCGCATTCGCCGTCGTCCCGCCGGGTCACCGCCACAAGCCCGCGCTTCAGCAGCCCCTCCAGCGCCGTGGCC
>NZ_VSMK01000539.1 GCF_011682075.1 Nitratidesulfovibrio liaohensis | reverse complement strand
GCTGGTGCGCGCCGGGCTCGGCAACCATCCCGCCTTTGCCGAACTGATGGCCCTGGTGGGCGAGCGCATGGGCGAGGATTCGCTGGGCGCGGGCACCGGCCCGGCGGGCGCGCGCGGCGAGGCCATGAGCACCGAGGATTTCCTGCGGACCGTCGTGTTCGCCAAACGTTAACCGCCAGGAGGCATCCGGCATGGGCAAGACGCTGAAGGAACTGAGCAACGAACAGGCATCCACGCAGCCGCAGCAGGTGGACGGGCTGACCGAGGAGGCCCCCATCCTGGGCATCGTTCCTTTCGAAGAGGCCAGCCACGGCCTGTGGAACATGTACGAGGACGTGGAAGAGGTGCAGGGCGCGGGCTGGGTGGAGATGAACGCGCCCCTGCCCTCTGTGGAGGTGACCAGCAACCTGCGCAAGGTGGACCTGTCCATCCTGGGCGGCGAGATCGAGGTGCCGGAAGACACCGCCCGCATGTTCGGCGGCAAGGAGAAGTACTTTTCCAAGAAGATGCCCAAGGTGTTGCGCCGCTCCGGCATGTCGGCGGAACAGCGCATCATCTACGACAACTTCCGCGCCTTCGCCCTGGACCACGGCTCGGTCACCGACGCCGGGGCCACGGCGGGCGGCTGCTACTCCATGCTGGCCGTGCGCTTCGTCGAAGGCGAAACCTGCGGCCTGTACAGCCCGGAATGCTTCAAGCAGGGCACCGTGCTGGACGTGCAGTCCATCAACGGCGGCGAGCTCTACAAGGCCACCAGCGGCCAGTATCAGGGCGTGCTGGTCTTCGGCCTGCGGCTTAAGTCGTATCTGGGCATCCAGATTGCCAACCCCCACAGCGTGGCGGCCATCGTCAACGTCAGCCGCGACCACGTGCCCACCGAGGCCATGATCGACGACATGCTGGCCCAGGTGCGCGCCACCTCCGGTTCCACCTACCTGTTCATGCACGAGCGCGCCCGCAACCTGCTGTACCGCTACAAGGCCGGTGCCCTGCAGATCGTGCCGGGCGGCAAGGACATGGACCGCCAGATCACCCACTGGAACGGCATCGAAATCGTCACTTCCTACAACTTCAAGGACGGCACCGAACAGGTGCTTGCCCTGTAGCGGCACGCGCCGCGCCCCTTCAGCAACACCATGACGGCAACCGCCCGGCGGTGCCGATGAACAAGGAGAAACGCATGTACGGACACATGCTGCGTGTGCATGGCGAACACCTGGCCAAGGGTCAGGCCCTGCCCAAGAACGCCCAGGTCGTGGGCAACGGTGGCCCGCAGCGCGCGGGTTCGATGATGGGCGCGGCAGAGGTGGCCGCCGTGGCCGCCACGCCGGTCACCCTGGGTGACGGCAAGAGCCTTACCTTGATGCTGGAAGACAGCGACGACGGTACCGCCTTTGCCGCGCTGCCGGTGTCGTTCCGGCGCAGCGCCCCCGGCGGTCGCACCTGGGCCGGGGGCGAGGTGCTGG
>NZ_VSMK01000538.1 GCF_011682075.1 Nitratidesulfovibrio liaohensis | reverse complement strand
TGGGCGAACGGTCCGGGCGCACGGGGTGGGCACCCATGCGCGCGGCCGCGCCCCAAATATCAGCCTGCCGCCGTCTCCCTTGCGGATGTGCCGTGCCGGCCCACGCAGGCGGGCAGGCGCACCGACACCGTGGTGCCCCGGCCCACCTCGCTGGACAGGGTCACGTCTCCCCCGTGCAGCCGCGCAATGGCCCTGGCCAGGGTCAGTCCGATGCCCAGTCCTTCACGGTTGCGCGTCATGTACCCCTGTGCCTGGTAAAAGCTTTCGAACACCCGCTCGCGCTCCTGCGCGCCGATGCCGATGCCGGTGTCCGCCACTTCCACCACCACTTCGAGGGCCTCGCAGCCCTGCCCGGCCCGCACGTCCGGACTCCCCTTGTCGGCTGCCCCATTCGCCATACCGGGCCCGGCCATGCCGCGCGGCGGGCGGCAGCGCATGGTCACCATGCCGCCCTGCCGGTTGAAACGAATGGCATTGTGCACCACATGCATGAACAGTTCGCGCAGCAGCCCTGCGTTGCCGCGCACCGTCACCGCCCCTCCGATGGGCATCGGCCCCAGCACCACCCCGTGCGCGGCGGCAAAGGCGGAAAGCTCTTCCAGCACCCCGGCCAGCACCCAATACACATCCACGGGCGCGTCCGCCGCCTCCACGCGACCGCCCTGCACCTCGGCAAAGCGCACCACCTCGCGCACCATGGCGTGCATACGCCGCGCGGCCTGCAACAGGTGACCCAGCAGTTCCTCGGCGTCGGAATCGCCCCGGCGGCGCGCCTCGTCCAGCAGCACGTCTCCCAGCCCCAGGATGCCGTTGAGCGGGGTGCGCATCTCGTGCGAGATGATGGCCAGAAAATCCTGCTTCAGATGCTGCACCCGGCGCTGCATGCTGATGTCGTGCAGCACCAGCACACGACCGCCGTCGCGCATGGGCGAGGTGGCCACCCGCACCACCCGCCGGGCCACGCCTTCGGGCGAGGGCAGTTCCAGTTCCACCACCCGCGCCCCGTACATGTCCTGCCCGGACACATACTGTCCGGGTGCGTACGCCCCGGAATCACCGCCCGCCCCACCCCCGCCGGACGCGCCTGCCCCGTGCCTGCTCCCCGGCAACACCGCCGCCGCACCCGCCTCGCCCAGCAATTCCACCAGCGGGCGGCCCTCCAGTTCCGCCGGGGGGCGATCCAGCATGGCGCAGGTCGCCGTGTTCACGGTAACCGCCGTGCCCGCCGCGTCCACCGTGAGCATGCCGTCGGCCATGGAATCGATGACCGCGCGCAGCCGTTCGTTGACGGCCTGCAATTCCGCGCGCTGGGCCCGCTCCACGGTGTACAGCGCCGCCAGGTCTTCAGCGTAGCGCACCGTCTGCATGGACACCTCTCCGCACTCGGCCAGCCCCGCCAGGGCAGCCGGGCGAGGGGGCAGGCCGTCCGGCACCGGTGGCGCGACCTGGCCCGCCTGGTCAGCGCC
>NZ_VSMK01000537.1 GCF_011682075.1 Nitratidesulfovibrio liaohensis | reverse complement strand
GCGTGGCCAGCCTGCGCGCCCGCCGGGCCAGTTCGTCAGCCGGGGCGGTCATCATGCGCAGGGTGGGCACCTTGCGGCGGGCCAGTTCCGGGTCCAGGTACAGGCGCAGGGTGGCTTCCAGCGCGGCCAGGGTCATCTTGTCGATGCGCAGGGCGCGGTTGAGCGGGTTGCGCTTGATGCGCGCGATGATCTCGCGCCGCCCCACGATAAGCCCGGCCTGCGGGCCGCCCAGCACCTTGTCGCCCGAAAAGCTGACCACGTCGGCCCCGTCGGCCACCACCTCGCGCACGGTGGGTTCGCCATGCAGGCCCCACGGGGTGAAATCCAGAAAGCTGCCGCTGCCAAGATCCTCGATGACGGGCAGGTTGCGCGCCCGGCCCAGCGCCACCAGTTCCGCCAGCGGCACTTCCTTGTGGAAGCCGGTGATGCGGTAGTTGGAGGTGTGCACCTTCAGCAGGGCCACGGTGCGCTCGTTGATGGCGTTCTCGTAGTCGCGCAGATGGGTGCGGTTGGTGGCGCCCACCTCGCGCAGAACCGCGCCGCTTTTTTCCATGACTTCCGGGATGCGGAAGCTGCCACCGATTTCCACCAGTTGCCCGCGCGAAACCACCACCTCGCCGCCCTTGCACAGGGTGTCCAGCACCAGCAGCACGGCGGCGGCGTTGTTGTTGACCACAAGGCCCGCCTCTGCCCCGGTGACCTTGCACAGCAGTTCTTCCACGTGGGAATAGCGGCTGCCGCGTTCGCCGGTGGACAGGTCGAACTCGAGGTTCGAATAGTTGGCGCAGGCCTCGGCCACGGCGGCGGTGGCTTCTTCCGACAGCAGGGAACGACCGAGGTTGGTGTGGATGACCACGCCCGTGGCGTTGAGCACGCGGCGGAAATGGGGACGCGCGGCGCGCAGTACGTGCGCCATCAGCGCGGGCAGCAGCGCTTGCGTGGAGAGGGCGGCGGCGTCGGTGATTGTTCCGGCCCGGATGGCCTCGCGGCACCGGTCGAGAAAGGCGTTGACCAGGTCGCGCAGCAGGGGGCGCGGCAGCGCGGTCAGGTCGGATGCGGCGGGCGTTCCCGGCCCGGCCTGTTCCGGGTGTGCCAGGGCGGTGAGCAGGGCGTCCATGGAAGGCAGGGACCGGAACAGGTTCGACACGTGGGGCTCCTTGCTGGCGATGCGACGAATGCGGGGCGCGGCCTGTCAGTTGCCGGAGTGCGGCGGGCCGGGCGGTGTTTCCGGGGCGTCGTCCGGATGTGTGCCTGGTGGCATTTCGGGCGTCCCGTCCGAGGAGGTGTCGGGCACCTCGCAGGTGCCGCCAGCACCCCGCGATTCCAGACAATCGGGCCGAAGTGTAAAGAACTCGCCGAGCAAATACAAGGAGCCGCACAACAGCACCGGGCCGTGGGGGGCAAGGGCGGTGGCCTCGGCCAGCGCTGCGGCCATGTCCGGCACGGCCCGGGCGGCGGGGCCCAGCAGGG
>NZ_VSMK01000536.1 GCF_011682075.1 Nitratidesulfovibrio liaohensis | reverse complement strand
CCCAGCGCGCCGCCGTCGCCGGACTGCCGCCCACGACCCCTGCGGGCGCCGGGGCCGACGCGTTCGACGAACCGGCGGGCCTGTACCACGTGCAGTACGGCACCGGTCCGGATGCCCGCACCGATACGGGGTATGGCACCGGAGATGATCCGCTGTACGGCCTGGTGCACGAGGACGCCGAATCCAGTCTGCCCGGCGGTTTGGCCATGGACTTCGAGGAACCCGTGGAACTGGTGGATCGCCAGCCAGACGGCGTGTCCGGCTTGGGACGTGACAGCGTGTCCGGCCCGGAATATGGCGGCACCGCAGCCGCCCCGCGCGAGGCGGACCTGCACGCAGCGGAACTGCCCATCCTCGACCTGTCCGCCCCGGCAGGGGGAACGTCTGGCGCGTCTGGCGTATCTGGCGCATCGCGCGGCAGGGCCGCTGGTCTGGATACCTCCGCGCTGGACCCCTCTTCGCTGGACGCCTTTGGCGACCCGGCCCGAGCACACGACGCCCACGCGCCGCACCATTCCCCGGACACCGGCGGGACGGGCCTGCTCTCCTTTGGTGACGACGAGGCTGCCTACCGCGAAGCCCGCGAACGCCGGGCCGAGTCCCGTGCCACGCGCGGCAAGGGCGGGCTGCCGGAGCTGAAGCTGGACGACTAGCCGCAGGCACACCGTAGCGAACTGTTGCTCAAGGGCGGATGGCGTATGGACATGGTCTACATACTACTGGCCTGCTGCGTGGCGGGGGTGCTGCTGTTCACCAAGCTGGACGGCGGTGGCGGGGGGGCCTCGCGCGCGGTCGAAGCGGCCCTTGAGCGCGACATTCAGCTGATGGAAATGCGCCTGGCCAACCTGACCGAGGAATGCGGTACCCTTCAGGCCAGCGTGGCCTCCATGCGCGGGCGCCTGCATACCCACGCCGAGCACGAGGCTGATCGCGCCCGGCAACTGCGCGACGCCGCAGTGCTGTCCGCCACCGAGCAGCGCGAAAGCCTGCCCGAACGCCTGGTGCGCAAGGGACTGGTGAACGCCGACCAGGTGGCCAAGGCCGAAGCCTACCGCCGCAATACCGGCAACCCCCTGCCGACGGAAGAGATACTGGCCCTGCTGGGCTTCATCGCCCCCGACGTGCTGCGCGCGGAACGTGACGATCACAAGCGGCAGACCCGGGTGCCTGCCGCTCCGGTAGCCGGACCGGCACCTACGGAAGGCGGTGCGGGCGTCGCCTGAGCCGCGCCGGTTGTTTCCGGCTTCATGAAGAATCGCGGGATGCATGCGCCCGGCTGCCCTTGTGGCCTGCCGGGCGTTTTCACGTTCAGCGCGCGGCGGCCAGGTACGCTTCGCGCAGCAGGGGCGAGGGCATCTGCTCGGCCAGCAGCAGGTAGATCAGGCGCAGGTGGGTGCGGCGTATGTCGTCGGCCTGGGCACGCCGCTCGGCCACGATGCCCTGCGGCAGCCCGCGCAGCCGTTCGGTGAAGTCGCGTGCCCGGTGGCG
>NZ_VSMK01000535.1 GCF_011682075.1 Nitratidesulfovibrio liaohensis | reverse complement strand
GGCGGCGGCGGAAAGGTACACGGCCATGGCGCTGCCGTGGCGCGCCAGTTCGCGCAGCCGTTCCGCGTCGGGCACCGGGGTGCGTCCCTCCAGCCGGGTGATGACCAGCGACTGGGTGACCTCCGGCGCGGTGAACGACACCCCGGCGGCGGCAGCGGCGGCGAAGGCCGCCGTCACTCCCGGTACCACCGAGCAGGGGATGCCTTCGGCGTGCAGCAGGCGCATCTGCTCGCGCACTGTGCCGTACAGTGACGGATCACCGGTGTGCACCCGCGCGGCGGTGCCGCCCGCCAGGGCCGTTTCGCGCAGCAGGGCGTGGGTCCGTTCCAGCGTGAGCGGCGCGGAATCGATCACCCGTGCGTCCGCCTTGGCGCAGGCCACCACCTGTGGTGGCACCAGCGAACCCGCGTAGAGCACCAGGTCGGCCTCGGCAATGATCCGCCGGGCCTTCAGGGTGAGCAGTTCCGGGTCGCCGGGGCCCGCCCCCACGAACCACACGTGGCCGCCGCTGGCTGGAACGGCAGCGGGTGCGGGGATGGGAGCCGCGGGAGAGGGGGGGGGAGACACGGCGCGGGCGCCGTTGGAGCAAGTGGCGGGTGCGCCGCCGGAGCAGTCATTGTCCTTGGTGGGCATGCAGGGTCCTGTCGGCTTCGGCCAGAATGCGTGCGTATTCGCCACTGGCGCGCATCCGTCCAAGCGTGGCGTCGAAATCCGCCGCCAGCAGGGCATTGGCGTCGGTGAGGGCAAAGGCCATGTAGGCGGAAACGTAGTCGTAGGGGGGGCGTAGCAACACCGGTGCGCTGCCGGGGGCAAGACGCTGCAGCAGCGCGCGCAGGGTGGGGTCCGTGCCGGGCACGGCCGCCACCTCGTGGCGCAGCAGGGCCTGCACCGCTTCCTGCAACGAATAGAAGGAACTGGTGCGGATCAGTCCCTTGCGGGCGATGATGGCGTCCAGCGTGGGGCCGTAGCTGTGGCCCAGGGCCAGGGCCACGGGCTTGTCGCCGTACAGGATGGCGTCGCGCGCGGTGCCGCTGGTGTCGGAGGCCAGTTGTTTGTCGTCCGGGTGCACCATGAGGATGACGTCTTCGTCGTACAGGGGCACGGTGGTGTAGTGCAGGTACTGTTCCCGTTCCGGAGTGCGGTAGACGGCGAGAGCCGCGTCCAGCTTGCCCTGACGGACCAGCGAGAGCCCGCGGTTGAAGGGCGTGACCACGAATTCCGCGTTGCGCCCCAGGCGGCGCAGCACGGCGCGGGCCACGTCCACGGCTGCACCGTACGGCTGCCCCTCGTGCTGGTAGCTCCACGGCGGCTGGTCCAGGATGAATACGCGCAGTGGCTCGGCGGTGTCTTTGGCGGCACCCGTGGCGGCGGCACCCGTGGCGGAGGTGCCGCCGGAGATGGTGATGTCGGCGACCTGCGCCCGGCTTGTCCCCGGTACGAGCAGCGCGGGGAGCACCAGCAACGCCAGCAGCGCCAGCAGCGCCAGCAGC
>NZ_VSMK01000534.1 GCF_011682075.1 Nitratidesulfovibrio liaohensis | reverse complement strand
GCCATGGCCGTGGCGCTGGGCATCGCGCGGGTGCACCGCCGCCTGCCCGCCGCGTGCCTGGCCGTGGCAGCATCGGGCGCGGCGGCGTGGGCGCTGGACCTTGGCGCGCACGGGGTGAAGGTGGTGGGGGCCATCCCCGCCGGGTTGCCGCCCTTTTCGCTGCCGCCCGCGCCCGACGCGCAGGTGATGCGCAGCCTGTTCATGCCCGCCCTGGCCATTGCCCTGCTGGGCGTGGTGGAGGCGCTGTCCATCGCCAAGACCCTGGCGGGCGCCCGGGGCGAACAGGTGGACGGCAGCCGCGAATTCGTGGCCCAGGGGCTGGCCAACATATCCGCCGGGTTCTTTTCGGGCATACCGGGCAGCGGTTCGTTCACCCGCAGCGCCGTCAATTTCGTGGCCGGGGCGCGCACCCGCTTCGCCGGGGCGCTTTCCGGCGTGATCACCCTGCTGGCGGTGCTGCTGCTGGCCCCGCTGGCCGCGTACATTCCCATTGCCGCACTGGCGGGCATCCTGATGATCATCGCCTGGGGCATGATCGACAAGCACGGCATTGCCCTGGCGCTGAAAGCCACCCGGGCCGACCGCACCGTGCTGCTGACCACCTTTGCCGCCACCCTGCTGCTGGACCTGGAAAAGGCCGTGTTCGTGGGGGTGCTGCTTTCGCTGGTGCTGTTCCTGCGCAAGGTGTCACACCCGCTGGTGACGCGCATGGACACCTGCGACAGCCCGGAATTGCAGGGGCTGCCCGCCGGACCGTGCTGCCCCAACCTGGCCGTGTATTCCATTGAAGGCACGCTGTTCTTCGGGGCCGTGGACGAGCTGGAGCAGCGGCTGTACGAGTACGAGGACTTCGGCCACCGCGCGGTGATCCTGCACCTGCGCCAGGTGCACTGGGTGGACGCCACCGGGGTGCACGCCTTCCAGCAGTTTCTGCGCAAGTGCCAGCGGCGCGGGGTGGCCCTGGTGCTGAGCGGGGTGAAGCCCGCCGTGCGCACGGTGTTCGAGCGGTCCGGGCTGGTGCCGCAACTGGGCGCGGACAACATGGCGGAAACCCTGACCGACGCGCTGGCCCTGTGTTACCGCCGCTACCTGAAAGGCGCGGTGTGCGACGCCTGCAAGCAGTCCAACGAAGGGCGCTGCCGCCGCGAACATCACCACGCCGGGGGCAGTGGCAACACCGATGCGGCACGTGACATGGGCGAGGGCACGGAGGGCGCGGCGGTGCCCGCAGTCATGTCGGGCACTGACGCCATGGCGGGTGCCTATACGGAGGCAGTCCGCCCCGACGCGGACACCCGGACCGATGAAGAGGCTCGGGTTCGTGGTGATGCCCGGACAGGGAGAGGCGCCCAGACATGAGCGAGCGCATCCGCCACGCTTCCGGCACTGCGTCCGCAGGACTGTCCGGCGGCCCGGGTGACCGGCAGGGCACCTGGCACGACCCGGAACGCGCGGCGCGCTTCCGGCGTGCGCACCGCCCCGGCGACACGG
>NZ_VSMK01000533.1 GCF_011682075.1 Nitratidesulfovibrio liaohensis | reverse complement strand
ATGGGCCGGAGCGCGGGGCCGGTGTCGTGGCGTCCGGCGTGGTGCGCGGGCGCGGCTGCGGGCGGTTTGCGCTGTGCGCCGCCCGGATCGTGAGTACTCGGAATCGGTGGAAGCGGGCGGGCACGTGGCCAGCCGGGCTTTCCGGTGTTCGGGGGGCCGCTGGTGGTCCTGCTGATACGGGGGACCGGGGCGGCTGGAAGCACCATTGCGGTGCGGCCTGTCAGGCTGTTGCGGCATCCCGCCCGCACGTTGGGAGTGCGGCTGGGGCCTGTTTGCGGACGGTTCTGCCTGCCGTGGCGGCATGCTGCGGTGCCGTGCTGTCAGTGCCGTACCGTTGCGCCGTGTCAGCGAAAGCGCATGTGGCGCAGGAACACGGCGGAAAAATCGCTGGCGGTGGTCAGGTCCACCACGCGGCAGCCGGTGCGCCAAGCATTGATGCGCGCGCGCAGTTCGGGCCGCAACAGCAGCAGTTCCGCCCCGCGCAACGAGGCGTTGCCCACGGCCCGCGTGCGCCCGGCCACCCCTGCGGGCAGAAATCCCAGTGTTTCGAGGTCATCGGGGCGGGCGTGCTCGCCCAGCGCCCCGGCAAGATACACGGCGTACAGCGCCGTTCCGGGCATGTCTGCTTCCGCCAGCAGCCGTTCGTAGGCCAGGGAGAAGGCGGCCTTCACCTTCAGCACCTCTTCTATGTCGCCCGCTGAAAGATGCAAGCCCCCGGGCAGGGGCAAGCGCCGTTCGCCGCGCACCTCGGCCAGTGATGCGGCAAGGCGACGCGCCAGCGGGGAATGCGGTTCCATCACGAAGCGACCGTCTTCGTCAAGCAGCCCGGCGCGCAACAGCACCCGGAGCAGCGAAAGATAGCCCGTGCCGCACAGGTGGGTGGGGGCGGCGGGGGTGCCGTCATCTTCCGACAGCACGGTGGGCACAAGCCCGGCGGGGCCGAGGGTGAACGAGGCAATGGCCCCCGGCTGGGCCACCCCGCCGCAGGACAGGCCGATGCCCTCCAGCGCGGGGCCAAGGGCCACGCTGGTCACCAGCGCGCTGTTCGGCCCGGTGGCCAGCACGAATTCCCCGTTTGTGCCCAGGTCAGCCAGCAGGAAGGGAAAGCGGGGCGATGCGGCCTGTGCCGGGCCAGGGCCTGCGGGGTGTAATGGACCAGACGCGCTGTCCTTGCCGGGCGCATCCGCCAGCCCGCCGTACAGCAGCGCCGCCATGCCCGCCCCCACATCGCCGCCCACGAAGGGCGCGGGCTGCGGGGGAATCCACACCTCCGGCCCGGCGGCCCTGCCGGTCGATCCGGTCAAGCCGGGCAAGTCTGCCAGTTCGGGCAGGATTTCCGCAGTGCCGCCCGGATAGTCCAGACGGTAGGGCGCGGCGGCAAGGCCGGACACCTCGCGGCCAAGCAGAATGGCGGTCATGGCCGAGTTGCCCGCCACGCACAGCCCCTGCACCGGGCCGGGCAGCCCGGCGGCGATGCGGGCCACGGCAGAT
>NZ_VSMK01000532.1 GCF_011682075.1 Nitratidesulfovibrio liaohensis | reverse complement strand
CGCACGCGCCCCCCCGGCCCCGCCCGCCGCAACCGGCGGACCGGGATGATGCGGCGCGGTGCCCGCGCCGTTTCCTTCACCCCTGGTCCCTTGCCGCATCAACGCTCCCGCAGGGCATTCTGCTGCGCCTTCAGGATGGGCTTCAGCAGATAGTCGAGCACCGTCTTCTTGCCGGTGAGAATGTCCACCGTGGCGGTCATGCCCGGCATGATGGGCAGGTTTTCGCCACGATAGGTGATGGCGTTCTTCTTGGTGCGCAGCTTGACCAGATAGTAGAACTCGCCCTTGCGGTCCTCTATGGTGTCCGCGCTGATCTGTTCCAGCCCCGCCTCCAGCCCGCCGTAGATGGAAAAGTCATAGGCGGTGATCTTGACGATGGCCTTCTGGCCCGGATGCAGGAAGGCGATGTCCGCCGGGCGGATGCGGGCCTCGATAAGCAGGGTGTCGTCCAGCGGCACCAGTTCCAGAATGGATTCACCCGGCTTCACCACCCCGCCCTGGGTATTGATGATGATGCGTTTCACCGTGCCGCGCACCGGAGCGCGCAGGTCGGTGCGGGTCACCCGGTCTTCACCGGCGGACAGGGTTTCGCGTAGCGAATTCAGCTCCACGCGGCGCTTGTTGATTTCTTCCACCGCCTGCGAGCGCACCTCTGCCTTGCGGTGCGACAGCCGCTGCTCCACCTCGTGCGCGGCGTTGCGGGCCTTGGGAATGTTCACGGCCAGCGAACTGATGTCGCCGCGCAGCTGGATGACGCGCTGCTCAAGGCTCAGGTAGTCCACCTTGGAATATATCTGCTTTTCCACCAGCGGGCGGGCTATGTCGCGCTGTTCCTGGGCCACGCGCAGGCTGGCGCCCAACTGCCCCTGCCGCCCAACCATTTCGTCCACTTCCTGGCGTTTCTGCGTAAGCTGGCTTTCCAGCACGCTCAGTTCCAGTTCCAACTGGCGCTTGCGGGCATTGTGGATGGACGTCTGGTCGGCAATCACCTGCGGGGCCTTCTGCATCACTTCCTGCGGGTACACCGGGTCCTTGCCCGCCAGTTCCGCCTCCAGGCGGGCGATGGCGGCCATGTGCTCGTACGACTTGGATACCGCATCGCGAAAGAAGCTGGCGGCAGATTCGTTGTCCAGGCGCACCAGCACGGTGCCCTTTTCCACGATCTGCCCTTCGCGCACGAATATCTCGCTGATGATGCCGCCTTCCAAGTTCTGGATTTCCTGGATGCGCTGCGAAGGAATGACCTGGGCCTGGCCGCGCGTCACCTCGTCCAGCGAGGCAAAGGCCGCCCAGCCGATGAACACCAGAAAGAACACCCCCAACGAGGCGGACAGCAGGAAGGCCAGCGGATGCCCCTTGCGGTGCAGGGCCGCGTCCACTTCACTCATGAATTCAAGGTCATCGCGGCGCACGCCGTGCGCCCCGCCATCGCCCAGCGCGCTGGTGCGCCTGGCATCGGCAAGGCGCTGCCCCAGGGTGGTGCCGCCGGGC
>NZ_VSMK01000531.1 GCF_011682075.1 Nitratidesulfovibrio liaohensis | reverse complement strand
CGTGGCCCGCAACGCGGGCGATGCCGCCGCCCAGGCCGACACCGCGCGCCAGAAGGCCCTGGCCGGGCGCGACGTGGTGAACCGGGCCGTGTCCTCCATCGCCGCCGTGCACGGACATACCACCGGCCTGCGCGAGGTCATGGGCGACCTGGGCACCCGCGCCGAATCCATCGGCCAGGTCATGGGCGTCATTACCGACATCGCCGACCAGACCAACCTGCTGGCCCTGAACGCCGCCATCGAGGCGGCCCGTGCCGGGGACGCCGGGCGCGGCTTTGCCGTGGTGGCGGACGAGGTGCGCAAACTGGCCGAAAAGACCATGCAGGCCACCCGAGAGGTGGGCGAGGTCATCGTGGCCATCCAGACCGGCACCCGCAAGACCTTGTCCGACATGGACGAGGCCGCCCGCGTGGTGGACGAGGCCACCCGCCTGGCACAGGATTCCGGCGAGGCCCTGGCCGAAATCGTGGACATAGTGGAAGCCACCTCCGACGGAGTGCGCACCATCGCCACCGCCGCCGAACAGCAGGCCGCCACATGCGAGGAAATCAACCGCATCACCGCGCAGGTCGATGCAATCTCGCGCCAGACAGCCGACGGCATGCACCGCGCCAACGACGACATCGCCGCCCTTTCCGCCCAGATGGCCCGACTGGCCACCCTGAACCGGGTGTTCCACGTCATCGGGCAGGGCACGGTGCAGACCCTCATGCGCGGGCTGGCCGACGCGCCGGACATCCGGTCCCTGCAACGCGAGCGCATAGAGGCGCACCTGCGCCGGGTCATTGCCGCCGCGCCGTACCTGGAACTGCTGTACATGACCGACGGCAAGGGCCGTCAGATCATCGCCAACATCGCCCCGGCGGCTCTGGCCACCCCGGCGGATGCGCAGGCCTGCGGCAAGGACTGGTCGTCGCGCCCGTGGTTTGCCGGAGCCATGGCCATCGGCGACCTGTACATCTCGGAAAGCTATGTCTCGCAGGCATCGGGCGCACCGTGCATCACGGTGTCCCTGCCCATGGAGGACGCCTCGGGCAACCCCGTTGCGCTGCTGGCGGCTGACGTGAAGTTGGCCTGATGCGATGTCGGCCTGACGCGATGTCGGCCTGACGCCTGCGGGCGCAGTCGGATGGCGGCGCGGCCCGTACCGCAACCACTATATTATGATGATGCAACCCGGTCGGGGCGTGCCAAACGGCGCGCCCCGATTTCCTTTCCGTTTCCCGTCCTGCCCGCGCCATCTCGGCCAATGGCGGGCAATCCCTTCCGGCACACCCTTGGGGACTGCACGTACGCCCCCCCCTTCCGTCCCCCGCGCGTTGCATGCCCATGGCGCATGCCCTTGCCGCATACGGGACGCCCGTGTACCATGCCCACTCGAATACCGCCCTGTCCGCGCGCCTTTCCGGGCTTGCCGGGCCGGGCACGACCGCGCAGCGCGCATCGAGCCCCATGCCCCCACGCCGCACGCCAGCCCCCATTGCGCCAGCCA
>NZ_VSMK01000530.1 GCF_011682075.1 Nitratidesulfovibrio liaohensis | reverse complement strand
CGCCACAGGCAGGGCCGCCCGCGCGTGGCGCTGCCGCACGGTCCGGCGCGCGCTGCGTTCCCTTCACACCTTCTCCCCGTTGCCGGGCCTTCCGGCGTACCGCCTGCCCCTCTGCCCGTTGCCCGCCTGTTGCCCGCACCCGGCCTTTATGGCCCGCCCCTTGCGGTCGGCAGGGGAAACCCTCATGGCTTGTTCTGTCAACATACCGTAACGTAAGGCCTTTTTTTCTTGTGTTTTCGTGCGATCCGGGCCGTGCGGCATTGCGCCCCCCCTGCCGAGCGTGTAGCATCGGGAGGCACACTGACAGACGACGCGCCGGGGAGGCCGCATGAACATGACCGCAGAAGCGCCGCGCACGGTGCTGATCATCGAGGACAGCAACGTGCAGTCCAAGATCATCCGCAAGCAGATTCAGGCGCTTACACAATTCGACACGCTCATCGCCCACACCATGCAGGAGGCCGAGGCCCTGCTGCGCGACCATGGCCAGCAGATATTCATCGCGATCATCGACCTGAACCTGCCCGATGCCCCCGACGGAGAGGCCGTGGACCTCTGCCTGGCCTGGAAGGTGCCGTCCATCGTGCTGACCGCCAGCTTCAACGACGAAATCCGCCGCCGGTTCATCGAGCGTCGCGTGGTGGACTACTTCTTCAAGGGGTCCATCCAGGACATGGACCCCATGGTGGCCAGCCTGGAGCGGGTGTTCAAGAACCAGTTCATCACCGTGCTGGTGGTGGACGATTCGCGCACCCAGCGCGCCCAGATAAAGAAACTGCTGGAAGTGCAGCGTTTTCGCGTGCTGGAGGCCGGGGACGGCGTGGAAGCGATGACCGTGTTCGAGCAGAACCCCCATACCCGCCTGGTGATCACCGACTACCAGATGCCCAACATGGACGGCATCGAACTGGTGCGCGAACTGCGTGGCCGCCACAAGATGGACCGCGTGGCCATCATCGGGGTGTCTTCGGTGGGGTCCGGCCCGCTTACCGCCCAGTTTCTCAAGAACGGGGCCAACGACTTTCTCACCAAGCCCTTCGAGGTCGAGGAGTTCTACTGGCGCGTCAACCACAACATGGACGTGCTGGACATGATCTGCGACCTGAAGTCGTGCATGGAAACGCTGGAAACCCGCTGAGCCGTTTGCGCAGCACGCCCCGTCCGTCCTGACGGCGCCGCGACCTGGTTGGCCCGCTATCCAGGCTGTCCCCTATCCAGGCGGTCTGGTGTTCAGGCAGCCCGACGGGTACGGGCGCGGGGCGCGCCGGTCGGCAGACCTTTGGGGCAGGGAGGATGTCATGGCGTCGCAGGGCACGCACCCGCAACTGGCCTTTTCATCGGCCGTGGCTCCCCGCCGCGTGGTGGGCATGCACGGCGGTTCGGCCACATATCCGGCACCGGGCGCCGGTCCGGTGCGCGGTCCGGTGTTGTACTGGATGCACCGCGAGCACCGCGCCCGCGACAACTGGGCGCTGCTGCACGCCCATGCCGAGGCCGCCC
>NZ_VSMK01000540.1 GCF_011682075.1 Nitratidesulfovibrio liaohensis | reverse complement strand
GCGAGCCGTGCGGCCCCCGGTGGGCCTGACGGCTCGGACGCGGCGGCCAGCGGCGGCGATCCCTTTGCCGGGAACGAGTTCGGCCCCGGAGCCATGGGGCTGGAAGACGACCTAGTGGACGATGCAGCCGACGACCTAGTGGACTACGCCGCAGGCGAAGCCGGGCCCACCTGGCTGGAAGGCGCCTTCGGCGACGACCCTGCCCGCGAAGGGCAGGGGACAGCGCCCGCCAAGCCGTCACGCCCCCGCAGGGCTCGCAGCAAGCTGCCCGGCCTTGACCTGCTGCACTCCGTGGCAGGCGGCGACACCAAGCCCGCCCGCCAGATACTGGAGGCCAAGGGCCAGAGCGTCATCACCTGCCTGGCCGACTTCGGCGTGCAGGGCGAACTGACCCGCATCACTCCCGGCCCGGTGGTCACCATGTTCGAGGTGCGCCCGGCCCCCGGCGTGAAGGTGAGCCGCATCGCCAACCTCAGCGACGACCTGGCCCTGGCGCTGAAGGCCATTGCCGTGCGCATCCAGGCCCCCATTCCCGGCACGGACACCGTGGGCATAGAAATTCCCAACGAGGCGCGTGAAAACGTGTGCTTCAAGGAACTTCTGGGCTCGGACACCTTCCGTTCCGCCCCGTCCATGCTCACCATGGCCATCGGCAAGGACATCGCGGGCAACGCCACCGTGGCGGACCTGGCCCGCATGCCCCACCTGCTGGTGGCTGGCGCCACCGGCGCGGGCAAGAGCGTGTGCCTGAACTCCATCCTGCTCAGCTTCCTGTACAAGGCGCGGCCTGAAGACGTGCAGATGCTGCTGGTGGACCCCAAGCGCATCGAACTTGCCGTGTACGCCGACCTGCCGCACCTGGTGCACCCCGTGGTGACGGAAATGGCCCTGGCCAAGAACGCGCTGGACTGGGCGGTTCAGGAAATGGACCGCCGCTACCAGGCCATGGCGCGCCTGGCCGTGCGCAACATCGCCGGGTACAACCAGAAACTGGCCGACCTTGGCGCGGATCTGCCGCCGGAACTGGCGGACCTGGAACGCATGCCGTACCTGGTCATCGTCATCGACGAACTGGCCGATCTCATGCTGACCGCCGCCAAGGAAGTGGAAACCAGCATCGTGCGGCTGGCCCAACTGGCGCGCGCGGCGGGCATCCACATGATCCTGGCCACCCAGCGGCCCAGCGTGGACGTGGTCACCGGCCTCATCAAGGCCAACTTCCCGTGCCGCATCTCGTTCCAGGTCACCTCCAAGCACGATTCGCGCACCATTCTCGACACCGTGGGCGCCGAGCACCTGCTGGGCAAGGGCGACATGCTCTTCAAGCCCAGCGGCGGCAAGCTGCAGCGACTGCACGGTGCCTTCGTGGGCGACGACGATGTGGCCTCCGTGGTGGAGTTCTGGAAGCGCCAGCAGGCCCCCAACTATACGGTGGACTTTGCCGACTGGGGCAACGACGGCACGGGCGACGGCGCCAACGGCAACGGCGGGGGCGACCTTTCCGACGACCCCATGTACGCCGAGGCCGTGGAATTCGTCATTGGCCAGGGCAAGGCCTCCATCTCGCAAATCCAACGGCGTTTTCGCATCGGGTTCAACCGGGCGGCGCGCTACGTGGAACAGATGGAGCACGACGGCATCATCGGCCCCTCCGACGGCAGCAAGCCGCGCATGGTCATCAGATAGCAATGGCGGGACAGGGTGCGGGGTGGGGCGGCTTTCCGCCGCCGCTCCGCGCCCTGCCGCACGAGTTGACGCGCTGGCCCAGTCCTGCTAGCGCAGCCCCAGTACGGCACGAGTCCGGTCGTGTCCGACAGAAACGGGCAGGAACGCGCAGGGCAGGGCACCACGTGCCATCATGTGCCCTTCGGGGCCAATCCCGCCCCTGTCGCCCCCCTGACATCCCGCACGGCACGCCGCAGGGCTGACCGCCAAGTCCATCCCGCCAGCAATCCTCCACAGGAGCATCCCGTGATTCGTCCCCTTTCCCTTCGTGCATTCTCCCGCCTGCTGGGCCTTGCCGCCCTGTGCGCCACCATGGCCCTGTCCGCCGCCCCGGCCCGTGCCGCCGGTGAACTGACCAACCGCCTGCAGCAACGCTACGACGCCACCACCACCCTCAAGGCGGACTTCACCCAGGTGCTGCTGCACCGCGAAAGCGGCGCCAAGGAAACCCGGCAGGGCACCCTGCAATTCCGCAAGCCGTTGCTGGTGCGCTGGGAGACCAAGGCCCCCCACGCCGAACTGCTGGTGGTGACGGCCAATGAAATCTGGAACTACCTGCCGGACGAAGAGGTGGCCTACAAGTACCCGGTGGAACTGGTGCAGGACTCGCGGTCCATCATCAAGGTGATCACCGGGCAGGCCAGGCTGGAGCAGGATTTTGACGTGGCCGAGGAAGCCGACGACAGCGGCATGGCCCGCCTGCACATGTACCCCAAGGAGCCGACGCCGCAGTTGACCGAGGCCTTCCTGTGGGTGGACCCGAACACCAACCTGATCCGCCGGGCCAAGATCATCGACTTCTACGGCAACGAAAACGACATCACCCTGAACAGCCTGGCCACCGACGCCGGGGTGCAGGACAGCGCCTTCCGTTTCGCCCCGCCCAAGGGCGTGGACGTGGAAGACCGGACAAAGCAGGGCTCGCCCGAAAAGCAGCTGTTCAATTAGGCTGCGTCCCACGCCCGTCTGTCCGAGGCGTCTGGCAGACAGCCGCCAAAGCGTTCTCCCTTCAAGGCAGACGCCCGTTTCAAGTTCAACTTGAAGTTTGAAAAAACGACAACGCCTCCCGCAGCTTTGCAGGAGGCGTTGTTTCTTTTCCGGCAAACTGGATGGTTACGACTCCAGGCCGGCGGCGCGGCGCAGGGCCGTTACCTCGTGCGGCGTCAGACGCCGGGCCGCGCCCTTGGGCAGTTCGCCCAGTTCCAGCGGACCTTGCCGCACGCGCCGCAGCAACAGCACCGTCAGTCCGAGGTCGCGGCACATCCGGCGAATCTGGCGGTTCACCCCCTGACGCAGGGTCATCTCGAAAAGACTGGCCTGGCGGTCGGACTGCAACAGGCGCACGTCAACGGGGGCAAGTTTTTCCCCCTCGGCCAGGGTCATGCCCTGGCGCATGGGGGCCAGGATGGATTCGGTCACGTGGCCGCGCACCTTCACCATGTAAACCTTGGGCAGATGGTAGCGGGGGTGGGTAAGCCGGTTGGTCAGGTCGCCGTCATCGGTGAGGATCAGCAGCCCCTCGGAAAAATAGTCCAGCCTGCCCACGGGGTACAGCCGACCACCGCGCAGTTCGGGCGGCAGGATGCCCAGCACGGTGGGCCGCCCCTGCGGGTCGCGCACGGTGGAAACAACCTGCACCGGCTTGTGCAGCATCACGTAGGTGAACGCGGTGGGCGCGGCATCCAGTTCCAGCAGTTGCCCCCGCACCTCGATGCGGTCGCGCCCCGGCACCACGCGCGCGCCGGGCGTGTCCACCACCTCACCGTTGACCCGCACCACCCCCTGCTGTATGAGGTCGTCCGCCTGACGCCGCGAACATACCCCCGCCCCGGCAATGGCCTTGTTCAGGCGCACTTCGCCGGGCTGCATGGCCGATTCGCCGGGCTGCATATGATGCGGTTCGCCGGAGTGCACGGACTGGGCGGGCTGTGCGTCCACCGCCGTGACTTCGGGCTGGCGTGCCGCCGCCGATTCCCCCTCGCGACGGTTCCTGCCTGGTCCGCGACCGGGCACAAGACCTGCCCCGGGGCGCCGTTCCTGTCGGCCCTCTCTGGCAGCATTCCCACTCTTGCGGGGCGCCTCGCCAGCCGTGCCGCGCGGCGACGGTTGGCCGGGACGCCCGGGCCCGTCGCTCCGGCGATCGGAACGTGTGCCTTTGGGCGCATCGAGCCGTGCAGGATCGGCGGCGTCGATGGCGGGGCGCTTGGGACGGCCAGTCGAAGGCTTGGCGGGGCGGGACGGAGACGACGGTCGGCGCTGGGTCATGGGGTTCCGGGCCGGACAGGGTCCGGCGGGCTGAAGTTTGGTGGCGGCAGGCCCGTGCCTGGCCATGTGCGACATGGGGCGTCCTGCGCGGTTTTGAACGAAACGTCCGGCACAGCTTTGAACGAAACGTCCGGCACAGCTTTGAACGAAACGTCCGGCACAGCTTTGGACGAAACGTCCGGCACAATTTTGGACGAGGCGTCCGGCACAACCTTGGACGAGGCGTCCGGCACAACCTTGGACGAGGCGTCCGGCACAGTTCCGGCCGGAGACGTCGGCGACCTTTCAGGCGGATGCCCGACCAACCGTACGCAGACGAACATGGGCAGTCTATCCCGGTCGCCCGGCAAAGAAAACCGCCCGGCGCAACCTTTCGGCGGTGCGCCGGACGGCATTCCGGACACGTTGCATGGCGGCGCAGTCGGCGGCAGGGCACATCCGTGCTCCAGGCCAGGTGCGCGCCCCGGCCAATTACGGCCGGATGATCTTGGTGGCGAGTTGCAGGCTGGTGACCACGTCGAGCATGTTGGTGGTCTGACCCACGGCTTTTTGCTCCAGAAGCCCGAAATGGTCAAGGCAGGTGCCGCAGACCAGCACGGTGGCCCCGGCGGCCTCCAGCCGCTTCAGATGGGGCAGGGCCGGGCTGTCCGCAGCGGACAGGCGCACCGCGCCGTTCAGCATGACCACGCGCCACAGTTCCGCGCCCAGTTCGGGCAGGGTGGCGAGGAAGTTCTGCATCAGCTTGGCGCCCAGGGTGTCGTCGCCCGCGCCAATGACATCGGACGTCAGGAAGACCACGACCTTCTCGCCCATGCGGCGCAGCTGTTCCTCGGTCATCACTTCGCAGACCTCGCAATCGTCAGAGGAGTCGGGGGCGGACACATCGCCCTTCACGCCGCGCAGCCGCCACAGGCCGTCGCCCGCATCCTCTACCTGTACGGAGTACCCTTGGGTGGACAGGAAGCGCGTCACGTTCTCGCGCGCGGCCTGATTATCGACGACCACCACCAGCGAGGCGGGCGACTGCTCATCAAGGCAGCGCTTGCAGCGCAGCACGGGCTGGGGGCAGGGAAGATTCTGGCAGTTCAGTTCGATTTCTGGCATGGTGAGCCTCCTTTTCCGAAGGAACACCACACCGCGCGGTCGGTCAAATCGAAAACTTCCGCGCATTTTCAAAAAACGCATCCGCAAAACAAATAGAAGACGCCGCACCACATGGCCGACGCCAAAAAGAACGACCATCCCACTCAGGGGCAAAGCATCCATCTGCTCAAGCGTTGCTTGAAGTATTTCCGCCCCTACAAGTGGCAGATTTTCATCTCCATGCTGGGCATGGGGCTTGTCTCACTGACCACGGCAGGCACTGCCTGGCTGGTCAAGCCCGCTCTGGACGAAATTTTCATCAACAGGGACCAACAGGCCTTGCTGTACGTGCCCATGCTGTTCTTCGTGCTCACGCTGCTGAAGGGCGTGGGCCGGTACGTGCAGAACTACTACATGCACTTCAGCGGGTTGCGGGTTCTTGAAAAGCTGCGCTCGGAACTCTACGACAAGATGATCTTTCTGCCGTTACAGTTCTACGAGGAATCGCAAGTGGGCATGCTCATGTCGCGCATCATCAGCGACGTGACCATGATCCGCAACAGCCTGCCGTCCATCGTGATGATGATCCGGCAGTTCCTGACCATGCTGGGCCTGGTGGGCGTGGTGTTCTACCAGAACCCGCACCTGGCCGTCTGGGCGATTCTGGTGCTGCCGCTGGCACTGTACCCGCTGATATGGTTCGGCCGCAAACTGCGCAAGTATGGCCGCCGCAACCAGTCGAAACTGGCGGATATATCCGTGGTATTGCAGGAAGTGTTCAGCGGCATCCGCGTGGTCAAGGCCTTTGCCACGGAACGGTACGAGGCGCGCCGTTTCGACGACGAGAACGAACGCCTGGCCCGCCTGTACCTCAAGCAGGCCAGCGTGTCCGAGCTTTCCTCGCCGGTCATGGAATTGATCGGGGCCGTGGGCATCGGCCTGGTGATCTGGTTCGGCGGACGCGAAGTCATCGCCGGGGAAACCACGGCAGGCACGTTCTTCTCGTTCGTGGCCGCCCTGGCCATGCTGTACGACCCGGTCAAGTCGCTGAACTCGGCCAACATGGACGTACAGCGTGCCCTGGCCGGGGCCGAACGGGTCTTCGAGATTCTCGATGCGCCGCACCTGGTGGTGGAGCAGGGGGGTGACGTGGAGTTCGACGAGCCCTTCGGCGAACTTCGCTTCAACGATGTCACCTTCACCTACGACAGCAAGACCGCGCCTGCGTTGGACAACGTAAGCCTCACCGTACGCGCTGGCGAACGGGTTGCCGTCGTGGGGCCGAGCGGCGCGGGCAAGAGCACCTTCGTCAACCTCATTCCCCGTTTCTATGAACCACAGCAAGGGGGGATCACTCTCAACGGTCGCCCGCTTTCCGCCTATACGCTTGCCTCACTGCGCCGGAACGTGGCCATGGTTTCGCAGGACGCCTTCCTGTTCAACCTCTCGGTTCGCGACAACATTATCTACGGGCTTACCGGACCGGTGGATGAAGCGTCGGTGCGCGAGGCCGCCCAATCCGCCTATGCCGATGAATTCATCACTCAAATGCCCGAAGGATATGACACCGTACTGGGTGAACGCGGCGTAAAGGTTTCGGGCGGACAGAAGCAGCGCCTTACCATCGCCCGGGCCATCATGAAGGATGCGCCGCTGCTCATCCTGGACGAGGCCACCAGCGCGCTGGACTCCGAGGCCGAGCGCATCGTGCAGAAGGCCCTGGACAACCTGATGGAAAACCGCACCAGCATCGTCATTGCCCACCGACTGTCCACCATCCTTTCCGCCGACCGCATCCTGGTCATGGAGCAGGGGCGCATCGTGGACGCAGGGCGACACGAGGAACTGCTGGACCGGTGCTCCCTGTACGCCCGGCTGTACGCCATGCAGTTCGCCACCGATACTGCCGCCGATGTCACCCCGGACGGTGCGGAACGGGACGCCATGCTCCCGTCTGCCGGAGTTACCGCGTGAAGTTGCCCCCCGCCCTCATCGCACCGCCGCTGTATGCCCTGTACAAGGCATGGTGCGCCACCCTGCGCTATGACATAGCCGGACGCGATGCCGTGGATGCGTTGTGGCATGCCCGCACCCCCATGGTTTTTGCGCTGTGGCACGACGAACTCTTCCCGCTCATGCACGTACGGGGCGGTCTTGAGATCGTGACTGTGGTCAGCCAGAGCCGCGACGGCGAATACCTGGCCCAGGTGCTGCAACGGCTGGGCCTGCGCACGGCGCGGGGTTCCAGTTCGCGCGGCGGGGTCAAGGCGCTGATCGGCGCGGCCCGGCAAATGCGCAAGGAAGGATTGTGCGGCTGCGTGACCGTGGACGGCCCGCGCGGACCGCGTCACAAGGTCAAGCCGGGGGCCATCTTTCTGGCCCAACGGGCGGGCGCGCCCATCGTGCCCATGCGCATTTTCATGGACCGGGCCAAGGTGTTCGAGCGCGCCTGGGACCGCTTTCAGCTGCCGTTGCCATTTTCCCGCGTGCGGGTGGTGTTCGGCGAACCGTACCGGCTGCCCGATGCGCCTGATGTGCCCAAAACGGCCGATGCTGCCGGACGGAAGGACAGGGACGAGAACGGGCAGGGGAGCGATGCCGTCCTGACCGCCGCCTGTGCGGAGCTTGAAGCCCGTCTTGAAGGATTGCGATGACCCCACACACAGACCGCAAGGACATTTCCACCGCCCCCGGTGCAGAGAGCAGGCCGGATTCCGGCACCGATCCAAAGGGCCTGATGCCGCGCCTGCTACACATGTTGGCCCGAGCCCTGGCCAGGCAGGGGTTTGACGGCATAACACGGTATGGCAACGCTCTTGGTGCGCTGTTGTGGCACTGCCTGCCCGGCAGGCGGCGCCTGGCTGTCAGCGCCATCGCCGACCATCTTGGCGTATCGCAGCAAGAGGCCACGCGCATTGCGCGGGAAAGCTTTGCCCACAATGCCCGCTCGTTCCTGGAAGTGCTTCTGGTGGGGCAGTTCGGATTCGAGCAGACGGGCGCCCGCCTCATCATAGACAACCCCGACCTGCTGCGCAGGCTGGCAGAAGGCGACCGCCCCGTGGTGGCCACAACGGCCCATCTGGGGGCGTGGGAATTCATGTCCTCACTGATGGGGCAATGGCATCTGGACCGCCCACGCATGGTGGTGGTGCGCCGCAACAGCAACCGTACCCTCAACGACTTCATATTCGCCATGCGCGGCGCGCGTGGCTTGCAGGTGGTGGACCACCGCAACGCCGTGTTCACCGTGCTCAAGGGGCTGAAGCGCAACGGGTGCGTCGGTTTTCTGGTGGACCACAACTGCCGCCGCGACGAGGCCATCTTCCTGCCGTTTCTGGGGGAAACCGCCGCCGTGAACATGGGACCGGCCCTGCTGGCCGTACGTGCCGAGGCAGAGGTATGGCCCGCCTTCATGATTCGCGAGGGCGACCGTTACCGGCTGTACATCGACGAACCTCTGGATACCGCTACCTTGGACGGTGACCGGAACGACAAGGTCGAAGCGGTTTGCCGGTTTTATACCCAAGCCGTGGAAAGGGCAGTGCGCGCCCATCCAGAACAGTGGTTCTGGATGCACAAACGCTGGAAGACGCGCCCAAAGCACGACGACTGATTCCGCCTGCGCCTCATACCTCTTCACCCATTGACCAGCTACACCGATTGTTCCTCCGCCGCCGATGACGCTCAAGCGTTTGGCGGCGGTCTTTTTTGGCGCGGCTACGCATCGCATGGCCCGATTGATTCGGAGCTAAAGACACTCTTAACGATTGCATACCTAGTGCGAGTGATTGGGGAGTGTCCCTGTCTCGCGACACACACGAGGACAAACCCGACAGGGCCAGCGCACATCGTGAACAGATAGCGATCAGACCTTTTGTTGGCGCCACAGAGCTATCTATCATTTCGATATCAGCGCGTAAAAAGTTGACGCCTCAACATCCCGCACGAGCGGCCCGAAACGCCGTCCATCCGGGGTGAACATCACGGCAAGCGCAAATCGGAGCGCATGTCGGGGCTAAGCAGGCGATGGATTTGGCGGGGTAGCATCGGAAAGTCACCGGTTGTTTCACACAAAATCATAAATTCATATCAATCTGGAATGAAAGGCTTCTCCATCCTCAAAAGTTAACATAATTTACATTATGAGACACGCATGCGAACGTATGAAGAGATGAGAACCCAGCCCTTGGGCGTGCTGACCTGTCCAAGTCCCTCGCCCTCATGCACTGAATCGCACGCTCCGTTCAAAGCCCACCAGACGCCTGCCCGTGCCAGATCATGACCGACCTCACAGCGCCAACCGGACTTCAATCGCTATTTCCGATTGCTTGCACTGGTCCCTGGTGACGACCTGGGCTGCTCTGGGCTGCCCCATTCACTACATGCCAAACGCGCCCGCTTTGCGACCATTCCCCATCATTCCCTCCGTCACGCCGATACCCCTCCGCGCCTCCAGCCAGACAATGGAGAGCACATCGCTATATAGAACATGAGCACATCTTGCCGTTTTTCAAAAAACACGCCCTTCCACCTTCCGGATTTCAGGCCCGAAATTTCAAAATCCACCCCCTCGTCCGCCATAAATGCAATTGGGCCGGAAACGGCCATTTCGCGCATTTTTCAGCTTTGGACGCAAAAACGGGCACCATTCACTGGGAATGGTGCCCGTTCATCGGGATCAACAGAAAAAACGCCACTTGATTCCACCGCCGGAGCACAGACGGCGGAACCCCGCTAACCGTTCAGCGCCGCCCAGTCCTTGTTGAACATCTCAAGTCCGGCCGAGGTCAGCGGGTGGTCGAACATCTGGCGCAGCACGGCAAACGGCACGGTGGCCACATGGGCACCCATCAGGGCCGCCTCGGCCACATGGCGCGGATGGCGCACGCTGGCCACGATGACCCGAGCTTCCATGGAATAGTTGCGCAGGATGGCCATGATGTCAGCCACAAGCTGCATGCCGTCCTGCGACAGGCCGTCCAGCCGTCCCACAAAGGGAGAGATGAACGAGGCCCCGGCCTTGGCGGCCAGCAGTGCCTGCATGGGCGAAAAGACCAGGGTCACGTTGGTGTCCACGCCCTTGGACCTCAGCACGCGCACGGCCTTCAGTCCTTCGGGGGTCATGGGAATCTTGACCACCACGTTGGGACCGTTGCGCACAAGATCCAGCCCCATGGCAATGAGTTCGTCGGCGGTGTCGCCCACGGCTTCCAGACTCACCGGGCCTTCCACCTCGCGGCAGATGGCCTGCATCACCGCGCGCCAGTCGCCGCCTTCGCGGGCCATCAGAGTGGGGTTGGTGGTCACGCCATCCAGCAGGCCCCAGGCCTTGGCGGCGCGCATCTCGGCAAGGTTCGCCGTATCCAGAAAGAACTGCATGAACCGGTGCCTCCTTGCGTCAGGCCGCCGTCCGCCAGCGGGGCACATGCTCCCGGGCGCACGGCGGCATCACGAAAGAACAAAATGTTGCGGCAACTGAACATCGCGGCCTGGCGGGCAACGTCGGACGGGCGGTACGAGATTGAACCCGCGTATCCGCGCGCAACCTGCGCATCTGGCAATTCCCGCAGGAAATTACGGCCTACTCGGCGTCCTTTTCCTCGCGCGCGGGAATTTCGCGCCCGCCGCTTTCCAGCTGCTTCAGAAAGTTGTCGCGGCATTCGTAGCTGCAAAAACGGTAGGTCTTATCGCCGTCGCGCACGGTGACGCCTGCATTGGCATCAATGTAGGCGCCGCAGATGGGGTCGCGCACCATTTCGCCGGTGGCCACCATCTCTTCCTTCTGCTTCTTGTCATCCTTGCTCTTCTTGCGCGCCTCGTTGGTCACGAGACGGTAGAGGAAATAGCCTGCCGCGATCAGCAAGAGCCACTTGAGCATGCCAGACTCCCTTTGGGTCCTAGAGGCGTTGATGAAGGCCGGGCGCGCGGGCGCGCTCCGTTTGGCCGTTCACTGGGCGATGCACCCGTCGTGCAGGGTGAACGTCAGCGATTTCAGGGCGTGTATCAGACTTTGTCCGTCGGGGAAAGCGAGTTCGGGGGCGATTTCGTACAGCGGCACCAGGACGAAGGCCCGCTCGCGCATACGCGGGTGCGGCAGCGTCAGGCGCGGGGTGTCGCGCACCGCAGTGCCGAACAGCAAGAGGTCGATGTCGATGGTACGCGGGGCGTAGCGGGCAGCGGGGTCCGGCGTGGGGGCATCGGCCCCTTCCCGCACCGCCTCCTCGTGACCGTCACCCTGCCCGCCTTCCGGCGTATATGCCCTGCGGCGGCCCAGTCCCCGCTCCACCTCCAACAGATGGTCCAGCAGCACTTCGGGCGTCATGTCCGGGTCGCATTCCAGTCTGGCCACCTGGTTGGCGAACCACGGCTGGTCGCGGTAGCCCTGCGGTTCCGTGCGGTACACGGACGACACTGCGCCAACGACAACGCCGGGCAGGGCGGCAAGTGCCGCCACGGCCCGGACGATATTGTCGGCGGGGTCGCCCCCCGACGCGTCCTTCCGGACGTTTTGCGGAGGCAGGTTGGACCCCAGGCAGACGTAGGCGATTACAGGTTCGCGATGCGTGACACGGCCTCCTCGAGGCGGTCGGTGTCCACGGTGAGCGAAATGCGGAAGTAGCCTTCGCCCGGTGCGCCGAAGCCGTTGCCGGGGGTCAGCACCACGCCGGTCTTTTCCAGCACGGCGGTGACGAATTCGGCGGACGAGCCGTACCCGGCGGGCACCTTGGCCCAGATGTAGAACGCGGCGGTAGGCACGCGGCAGGCAATGCCCACCTTGTTCAGGGCGGCCACCACCACGTCGCGGCGCTTGCGGTAGATGGAGCGCAGTTCGCGGCAGAAGTCGTCACCGTCGCGCAGGGCCACGATGGAGGCTTCCTGCACGGCCTGGAAGATGCCGGAGTCCACGTTTTCCTTCACCTTGCCAAGCCCCGCCACCAACGAGGCGTTGCCCACGGCCATGCCAACGCGCCAGCCGGTCATGTTGTAGGTCTTGGACAACGAGTGGAACTCGATGGTCACGTCCTTCGCGCCTTCCACTTCAAGAATGCTCATGGGCTTGTCATTCTCGTCGTAGTAGACCTCGGTGTAGGCCGTGTCGTGCGCGATGATCACGTTGTGCTTCCGGCAGATGCCGATGAGCTTTTCGTAGAATGCGCGCGGGGCCGTGGCCGCCGTGGGATTGTTGGGATAGTTGACGAAGATCATCTTCGCCCGGTCCCAGGTGGCGGCGGGAATGGCGTCGAGGTCGGGCAGGTAGTCGTTTTCCTCCACCAGGGGGATGAACTGCACCTCGCCGCCCACGAAGCCGGTGGCAATGTGGTACACCGGATAGTTGGGGGTGCACACCAGCACCAGGTCACCGGGGTTCACGAAGGCCAGCGGAAAGTGCGCGATGCCTTCCTTGGACCCGATGAGGCCGATGACCTCGGTCTTGGGGTCAAGGCTGACGCCGAAGCGGCGGCCATACCAGTTGGCCACTTCCTGCCGGAATTCCAGCATGCCCACGTACGAGGGGTACTGGTGGTTGCCAGGGCGCTCCACGGCCTTCTTCATGGCCTCGATGATGAAATCGGGCGTCGGCATGTCGGGATCGCCGATGCCGAGGCTGATGATGTCCACGCCACGGGCGGCCACTTCGGCCTTGACCTTGTCGATGCCTGCGAACAGGTACGGGGGCAGGGTCGCCAGCCGGTCCGCGAGTCTGAAATCAGCCATTCCGAATCTTCTCCTTGCGGGTTTCGATCCCCTCAGCGCGCCCTTTCGCCTGTGGCGTGGCACGCCGCTGCGCCGGTAAAAAAAGAGGGCTCTGCCAGAAGCCCGTTCCTTGCGATGCCGTTCGGGTAACCGCGTACCCGGTTTCGTCCTGTTGCGCGAAATCTACAGGCCCCCTGCCCGGCCTGTCAAACGATAATGGCTTCTGCGAATCGGCACGCCGCCCGTACCGGCAGGACGGGCACCGGCGCATGCGGCAAACGCCCAACCATCCGCCGCGCGTGAACCGTCCGCCTCTCTCCCCCCGCCAGCCCGTTGCCCTGCCCACCGTCTTCGCCCGCCCGCTTGCCGAGGGTATGCATCCTGCAAGCGAACGTGCCGCACCTGTTCCTCATGCCCGCTTTCTGCCCACGTTCTGACCAGTTGCGGGCAGATGCCGGGCGCCCGCAGCGGAAACCAGGCATCGCGCCCCGCACGGGCAAATGCCCGTCCACCGTGCTCCGGCGCGGGATCGGGCACACCATGCAGGCACACCAAGCGGGGCGGCGGCACAGGCCGGGTACGGACGCGTCGGGCGTCCTACCCCACCCTGCTTTAAGACTTTTTATTATCAAAAATGTCATCCGGCATAACGAAAACGACAAAAACGACGACACGTCACAACGGATGACGCATTCTGGTTCATGACAACGCGGGGGGACGCATGACATCGGCAACACGGGCTTTGGGTGGATTGGGCCTGCTGGCGATGGTTTTCGCCGGTACGGCCATGACCGTCGCGCTGGGCGCGGCGGCATGGGTGGTGAACGGGCTGCTGCTGATGGGCCTGCTGACGACGCTGGGCTGCCTGTTCGACGCATGGCGCGTGCATGGAGCGCTGACCACGGTCGCTCGGCTGGTCGCCGGTGTGCGTGACGACACCGCGCCGTCCGGCACGGTTGCACAGGGTGCGGGCAGCGGGCTGTCCTTCGGTGCCCGCAAGGCCGGTGAGGCTACCGCCACAACCAACGATTTCGACGGAGACGCAACGACCCTGCTGGCCCGCCACGTGCCGCGCGTGGTGGCCCTGCTGGACGGAGCGCGCCAGCGCATGGCGGAGGAAACCGCCCGTGCCGACGCCAGCACCCAGGCCGCCGAAGCGGCCGGGCGCAGGGCAGGCCTTGTGCGCGAGCGGGCAGAAGCCTCCAACCGGCAGGCCATGCACAATTCCGCAAAAACCCTGGACCGCGCCGTGGGCTCGTTGCAGGAAGCGGCAACGAACCTGGCCGCCGAGGCGGGCCGCGCCTCCAGCGGGGCCGACAACCAGCAGCGGCTGGCGGGCGATACCGCCGTGGCCATGATCGGAAGAGCACAACG
>NZ_VSMK01000528.1 GCF_011682075.1 Nitratidesulfovibrio liaohensis | reverse complement strand
GCCCATGGCCATGCTGGCCCCGGCCCGTTCCGGCCCCACGCGCACCGCCCCGGCGGCCACGTGCAGGCGCGAATCGCCCCCCACGCCGATGGACCGCGTTTTCAGGGCGCGCACCAGCGTGGGGTAGCTGCCCACCTCTATGCCGTCCTTCTCGATGACCGGCGATCCGCAGGCGAACACGGCGATGTCCGTGGTGGTGCCGCCGATATCCAGGATCACGCAGTCTTCGCGGATGTCGCACAGGGCGATGATGCCCATGACGCTGGCCGCAGGGCCGGACAGGATGGATTCCACCGGCAGTTCGCGCGAAACGGCCAGCGGCATGGTGCCGCCGTCGGCCTTCAGGATGTGGATGGGCGCGGTGATGCCGAATTCGCGGGCCGACTGCTCGATGGCGTCGGCAAAACGGTTGTACACCCGCCATACCGCTGAATTGTAGTAGGCCGTGGCCACCCGGCGCGGAAAGTTCAGCTGGCCCGACAGGCGGTGCCCCAGCGAGACGAAGTCGCCGCAGCCGCAGCTTGCGGGGCTGCCGCCGCTGCGCGCGCCAAGGGCCTCGCCCATGGCCGTTTCATGCGCGGGGTTGCGGGTGGAAAACTTGCCCACCGCCGCGAACAGGCGCACCCCCGCCTCGCAGCAGGCGGTGGACACCCGCGCCATCTCTGCCGGGTCAAGAGGGGCAATCTCCTCGCCCCGGTGGTCGATGGACCCGCTTACCGGAAAGTAGAACCGCCCCACGCGGAAGTGCTCCGGGTCGATGCCCGGCCCGGCGGACACCACCACCGCCACGTCCTCGGTCTTGCCTTCCACGATGGCGTTGGTGGACAGCGTGGTGCTGAGGTTCATGCGGGTGATGCGCCCCGGCTCCACCCCCCCATGGGGCTTCAGCAGCCCCTGCATGGCCGCGCGCACCGAGGCCAGCAGGTCGTGATGGTCTGTGGGCACCTTGGCGCTGGCCGCTATGGTGCGGCCATCCATGACCACGGCATCGGTATGCGTACCGCCAACGTCGATTCCCAGGTACATGGCTCAGTCCTTCCCGTCGCAAAGGGTGCAGGCAAGGCGCAGCGCGGCGGCGAAGCTGCCGGTGTCCGCCGCGCCGGTTCCGGCGATGTCGAAGCCCGTGCCGTGGTCCACCGAAGTGCGCACGAAGGGCAACCCCAGGGTCACGTTCACGGCGTCGGAAAAATGCAGCATCTTCAGGGGGGCCAGCCCCTGGTCGTGGTACATGGCCAGCACGGCGGCGTAGGCGCCACGCGCCGCCTTGACGAACAGCGTGTCGGCGGGCAGCGGCCCGATGACGTCCAGCCCTTCGGCCACGGCGTCGGCCACGGCCGGGGCGATGGTATCGATTTCCTCGCTGCCGATGCGGCCCGATTCCCCGGCGTGGGGGTTCAGTCCGCACACGGCAACTGGTCCCGCGGCCCCGATGGCCCGCGCGTGGGCCGCCGTCAGGCGCAGGCAGTGCAGCACCCGCTGCCGGGTTATCAGGCCGGGCACCTCG
>NZ_VSMK01000527.1 GCF_011682075.1 Nitratidesulfovibrio liaohensis | reverse complement strand
CCTGCGCCCGGCGGCGAGGCCGGGCGGAATGGGCGTTATCGGGGGCGGAAACGGCTGCGGCATGCGCAACGCCCCGCCACGGGGCGGGGCGCGGTCGCCTTCCTGGCTGCGACAGCGGGAATGCTAGCACAGCCCGCAAGGGCGGGCAATTTCCATTTGAACCGGCATCCGGATTGGCGTAGCCTGCGGGGCACGGCGCGGCCACTGCATACGCGCGGACGCTCGGCGTTCCGGTCGAAGTTCCGGCCGCCCCCACACCACCCCGCATGAAGGAGCGATGACCCCATGGAGCGCATGCTGCAAAAGCTGGCACAGCAACTGAACGCCTACGACGAGGCGTCGCTGATGTCGCTGTGGGACCGCTACGCCGCCGTGGTGGACCGCTTCGAACCCACCAAGCGGTGGGAAGAAGCGGCACTGGTGCTCAGCCTGATCCAGGCGGTGCGCTGGAAGAACCAGCTCTTCAACCACCACTGGGCCGCGGCGGCCCGGCCCGAGGGCGAACCCCTGGGGGTGCCCCCGCGCATGGCCTTCAACCTCGAGCCGGTGGCCGAGAAGGACGATCCGGCCCTAGATGGCGGGCCAGCGGACGGGGACGGCGTCCAGAAGCGGCGCAAGGTGCTCAGCTTCCGGCCGCGAGAGGGCGACTAGCCCGTTGAGTATGTAATAGTAGTAGCGCACGCTTTCCACGAATGCCACGGCCTCGTAGCCACGACAGTACCCGTACCGGGTGCGGGAGTGGTAGCGGGGCCGCGCCAGTTTGGGAAAGGTGTCCTTCAGTTCGCGCCAGGTGCGGCCCGTGCCGCCAAGGTCCTGGTTCAGCCGGATGGCGTCGCGCAGGTGGCCCGGCCCCTGGTTGAAGGCGGCCAGGGTGAAGAACCAGCGGTCCCACGGTTGCAGATCCAGGTCGTCCAGGCTGTCCCACAGCATGCGCAGGTAGCGTGCCCCGCCCCGGATGGACTGGCTGGGGTTCATGCGGTTGACCTTCAGCAGCAGGGCCGTGTTCTGGGTAAGCTGCATGATGCCGCGCACCCCGGTCTTGCTGCGGGCGGACGTATCGAAACGCGACTCCTGAAAGATCACGGCGGCCAGCAGCAGCGGGTCGATGTTGCTCTGGGCGGCGGCGCGGCTGATGGCGGGGGCGTGGTTGGGCAGTTTTTCGGCCACCACGGTCATCAGGTCCATCAGGTCGAAGATGTCCACTGGTCCCGCGTACTCGCCGTCTTCGGGCACGCCCAGCGATTCCGGCAGAAAGCCGAAATAGCGTTCGGTCAGGTCGTCCAGCAGGGTGTCCGCCGGGGCGGTGTGTTCGCGCCAGAATTCGGCCAGCCGGGGGGCCAGGGTGGCGTCGTCGCCGCGCCAGTACCAGTGATAGGACAGGGCCTTGCCTGTGGCCCGGCCAGCCGTGGGCTCTGCCAAGAAGGGCTGCCACAGCCGCCACGAGTCACCGTCCACCATGGCGTGGCGGGGGGCGGCGGGGGCGGGTGCGGCGTCCACGGCAGCAGCGCCGGG
>NZ_VSMK01000526.1 GCF_011682075.1 Nitratidesulfovibrio liaohensis | reverse complement strand
CTGCGCGGGGCCGGGCGCCGGGGCGGGCGGGGCCTTGGGTCCGCCGGGCGCACCCAGGCTTACCAGGTCCACCTGCACCACGGGCATGTCCAGGCGCACCGGCGGCGACGAGGGCCAGAAAAAGACCAGCAGCACTATGGCGCAGTGCAGGCTGAGCGACAGCAGAAAGCTTGAATAGCGCATGTCGTCCCCGGCCTACCGCGCGGCCTTGCCGCGAAGGATGTGGAACCGGACCGTGCCGTCCCTTCGTGATGACGGGCTCATTTCTTCTTCGGGTCCTCGCGTTCCGCCACGACGCCGAGCTTTTCGATGCCCGCCGCCTTGATGTGCCCCATCACGTCCACCACCACGCCGTAGGGAACGGCCTTGTCGGCCTGGAGAAAGAGCAGCTTGTTCTTCTCCTTGACCAGCCGTTGCAGGAAGCCTTCCAGTTCCTCGATGGTCACCTTGTACTCGTCGAGGTACATCACCCCGTCCTTGCGCACGGTGAGCAGCAGGTGGTCGCTGTCCGCGGGAAGCACCTGCACGGTGCGCGTCTGGGGCAGGTCCACCTCGAGGCCTTCGGTCATCATGGGGGCCGTGACCATGAAGATGATGAGCAGCACCAGCATCACGTCCACGAAGGGCGTGACGTTGATTTCGGCGACGAAGCCGCCCTTGTTGCCGACGGAAGCGCCCATGGGCTAGCCCCGTTCGGTGCGGGTGGCGGGCTGGGCCGCTCCGCGATGGGCGTTGATCTCGCGTTGCACGCGGTTCAGGAACGCGCCCGCGAAGTTGACGAGCTGCACTTCGATGCTGCTGATCATGCCCAGAAAGATGTTGTAGCCCACGGTGGCGGGAATGGCCACGAACAGGCCGATGGCCGTGGCGATGAGCGCTTCGGAAATGCCGGGGGCCACGGTGGCGAGCGAGGCGCTCTTCATCTGGCCGATGGCGTGGAAGGAATACATGATGCCCCACACCGTGCCGAACAGGCCGATGAACGGGGCGGTGTTCGCGGCGGTGGCCAGGAACGACAGCGAGGCGGAAAGGCGGGTCATCTCGTTGCCCACGCCCTGACGCAGCGAGCGGCGCACGTTGTCGGCCACCACGTCGCCCGAGCTGCCCGCCTCTTTCAGGCGGTTGAACTCGGCCACGCCCTGCTGGGCCACGTGGTACAGGGGCGAGGCGGCGTCGCCGCCCAGCGACTGCACGGCCTCGCGCAGGTCGCGGGCCTTCTGGAAGCGGTCAAGGCCGTCGGCGGCCTTGCGCTGCGCGGCCTTCAGGGCAAACCACTTCTGGAACATCAGCGTCCAGCTGCCGATGGACATGAGAACCAGAAGGACAAGGATGAACTTGGCCACCAGGGTGGCCTGGGCAAGAATCGAGAGAATATCCATGACGTTGGGTGTCTCCACCGGGTGTTGAGTTGTACCGTGCGGCTGGCGGGGCGCGGTGCGCCGTGGCGCCATGCGTGGCCGAATGCTTCGTGACCGGATGCTTCGGGGCCTGCCGTGCGGTGTCGCGGTGTTCCGTGGC
>NZ_VSMK01000525.1 GCF_011682075.1 Nitratidesulfovibrio liaohensis | reverse complement strand
CGGGCACGGGCGGCAGGCCCGCGCCGGGGGGGGACGCCCTGCCCGCCGCCCCCCCTGCCCCAGACGCATCTGCTCCGGACACATCTGCTCCGGACGCACCGGATTGCCCCGCGCCGGGCCAACCATCCGCACTGGCTCCCGAGCCCCCGAACAGTCACCCGGACAGCACGCCGGTCATCGAGGTACGCGGCCTCGAACGCCGCTTCGGCACGTTCATGGCCGTGAAGGGGGCCAGCTTCGACGTGCGGCGCGGCGAAATCTTCGGTTTGCTGGGCCCCAACGGTGCGGGCAAGTCCACCATCTTCCGGATGCTCTGCGGCCTGCTGCCCCCAACGGGCGGCAGCCTGCGCGTGGCCGGGGTGGACCTGCGGCGCGCACCCGCCGCCGCGCGCCGCAGGGTGGGTTACGTGGCCCAGAAATTCTCGCTGTACGGCCAGCTTTCCGTGCTGGAAAACCTGCGTTTCTTCGCCAGCGCCTACGGCCTGCACGGCGCCGCGCGCGATGCGCGCATGGCCTGGGCCCTGCGCGACTTCGACCTCTCCGACGTGGCCGACGCCCAGAGCGGCGATCTTTCGCTGGGCTACCGCCAGCGGCTGGCCATGGCCTGCGCCCTGATGCACGAGCCGGACATCCTGTTCCTGGACGAGGCCACCTCGGGCGTGGACCCGCTGGCCCGGCGCGAATTCTGGCGGCGCATCACCGCGCTGGCGGAGTCGGGCGTCACGGTCATCGTCACCACCCACTTCCTGGACGAGGCGGAATACTGCGACCGCATGGCCATTCTGGTGGGCGGCGAGGTGCTGGCCCTGGGCACCCCGGCTGAAATCCGCGCCCTGGCGCCAGCGGCGGACGACGCAACGGACGGCCCGCGCGAAGTTGCGCGAAGGTACGACGGCCAGCGGGATGCGCCGGGGCACGCCTCCGGCCAGGCCACCATAGAGCGGGCCTTCATCGCGCTGGCGGAGCGACACAGGGCCAACGCGCCAACGACGCCGGGCCAGAGTGCCCAGACTGATCAAGCTGGCGCGACTGCCATGCCTGACACAACGGGCAAATCCTCCGCCCCCGGCACGCGCCCCCTCTCCGGCACCCCAGACTCCGCCCCCCCCCTGCCTGCCGGACAAGCGCAGGACATCCGCCCCACCGCCCTGCGCGGCCTGCTGCTGCGCATGCGCGGCCTGCTGCGCAAGGAATGGCTGCAAGTGGTGCGCGACCCCAGCGCCATCGCCATCGCGCTGGTCATGCCGGTGGTGCTGCTGTTCCTGTTCGGCTACGGCATCAGCCTGGACGCCCGCGACGTGCCCGTGGCCATCGTGACCGACGACCTGGGACCGGAGGCCATGGAGTTCGCCGCGCGCCTGCTGCTGGCCGACACCTTCCGCCCCCGCGTGGTCACCGACATGCGCCGGGCGGAAGAAGACCTGCGCGCCGGGCGGGTGGACGCCATCGTGCACCTGCAATCCGACTTTGCCCGCCGCCTGTCCGATGCCACCGGTGGCGCCACCGGCGGGGCGGCAG
>NZ_VSMK01000524.1 GCF_011682075.1 Nitratidesulfovibrio liaohensis | reverse complement strand
GCAGGTGGCCTTTGCCGCGCGGGTGCAGGACGCGCTGGCCGTGGCCCTGCTGCCCGCCAAGGCGCAGGACGGCCCAGAGGGCGGCACGGTGGCCGCTACGGCGGACGATCTGGCGGACGATCTGGCGGACAACAAGGGGGGCGCGCCGTGCAGTTCCTGATCCGCCGCCTGGCCGAAGGCAACATCCGGCAGCTGGTGCTGTTCGGCATCTCGGTGTCCATCCTGGGGTTCTCGCTGCTGGGCGGGCTGTCGTACAACTACCTGCTGCAGATCGAGGACGCCCTGGCCCTGGCCGAGGTGGTGGACGACCTCAGCAACGACATCCTGGAAATCCGCCGCTACGAAAAGAACTACCTGCTCTACGCCATGGAGGAGGACCACGCCGAGAACCTGGTGTTCATCGGCAGGGCGCTGGATGTCATCGAGCGCATCGAACCGGGCGGCAACGGGGTACAGGGCACCGATCTGCGGGGCAGCGACGGGCTGCGCGCCCTGCGCCGCGACCTGCACGGCTACCGCGATACCTTCAGCCGTCTGGGCGAGGTGCAGCTTGCCGGGCCGCAGCGCGAACGCGAGCGGGGGGCGCTGCGAGAAGACCTGCGCGAACAGGGCAAGGCGCTGGTGGCGCAGGCCCGTCAGATCGTCACCTACCAGCGCGAGCGCATCCTGGGCATCGTGGGGTCGCTGAAGCACCAGCTGCTGCTGTCCATCGGGGCCATGGTAGGGCTGGCGACGTTCTTTTCGTGGCTCATCGGGCGGCGCATTCTGGGGGCGCTGTCGGTCATCGAGCGTTCGGCCCGCCAGATCGTGCAGGGCAGCCTGGAACGGCTGCCCCTGCCCGCCACCAGCGACGAGACGCGCGGCGTGGTGGAGGCCTTCAACCACATGCTGGTGGAGCTGGAGCACCGCCAGAACCAGCTGGTGCAGGAAAAGAAGCTGGCTTCGCTGGGGGTGCTGACATCGGGCATCGCGCACCAGCTGAACAACCCGCTGAACAACATCTCCACCTCGTGCCAGATACTGCGCGAGGAGCTGCGGTACGCCACGGGCGGCAACGGAGCGGAAGGCGGGACTGGCCGGATTGGCGGGTCCGGTGGCGCTGGCGGACCGGGGGGACCCGGTGGTGCAGGCGCCCTCGACCCGGCCCTTGCCGGGCGCATGCTGGAGAACATCCACCAGGAAGTGCACCGCTCGCGCGACATCGTGAAGGGGCTGCTGGAGTTTTCGCGCGAGACGGACTTTTCGCTCAAACCCGTGGCCCTGCGCGACGTGGTGGGCCGCAGCGTGGCGCTGGTGGCCAGCGAGGTGCCCGCGTGCATCGCCATCGATGCCGACGTGCCCGGCGACATCGTGCTGCCGCTGGACGTGCAGCGGTTTCAGGAAGTGCTGCTGAACCTGCTCATAAACGCCATTCAGGCCGTGCAGGCCGCGCAGGAGCGGGACGGCGGCGCGCCGGAAGGAGCCACTCCGGACGGATGCGCGCCGGACGGGGCCCTTCCCCGCGCCGGGGCCATCACCGTCACCGCC
>NZ_VSMK01000523.1 GCF_011682075.1 Nitratidesulfovibrio liaohensis | reverse complement strand
GCCACACGCGCATGCGATAGCGTTGCGCAAAGATCATCTCTTGCATTCGCACACCCTCCAATAGGCTTGTCCCTTACCATCCCAAACCACCCCTAGCAAAAGGTGGGGCTATAGTGGGGCTAAACACAAACAACAAAAAGAGGCTCACAAGGATTTCCTTGTAAGCCTCTGATTTTTATGGTTGCGGGGGCCGGATTTGAACCGACGACCTTCGGGTTATGAGCCCGACGAGCTACCGAGCTGCTCCACCCCGCGTCACCTGCGGAATTCGGGTCCGGCGGCGTGGGTTGGGCCTTGCCGTCGGGTCGTTAGAAGTATGCCCGCAGCCACCAGGTGTCAACAGAAAACTGAAAAAACATCGAAGAAGAAAAACAACACACCGACACAGCTGGATAAAAATTTTCACGGGAGCCTGCTTTTTCGCGCAGGCCGGACGGCACGGTCCGCCAGCCTGCCAACCGCCCCCGATTGCTACCCCCGCAGCACCTTCAGTTCCGCCGTCAGCGGGCCATCCTCCGGGGCGGTGACCACGGCATAGCCGCCCGCGCCCAGCGCGCCGGGGTTCACCACCACGGTGCGCCCGATGCGGTCCACCGCCCGCGACTCGTGAATGTGCCCGCACAGGCACACGTCCGGCTGCACCGCCTCTATGAACGCCCGCACCGCCGGGCTGCCCACGTGCGCGCCGTTGCCCAGTCTGTCGCACAGGCTGTCCTTGGGCGGGGTATGTATGGCCAGCACCAGCCGGGGCCAGCGGCCCGCCTCGGCCCGTAGCGCGTCCAGCCATTCGGCCAGCCGCGCTTCCGGCACCTCGCTGGGCGTGCCAAAGGGGGTGGGCGTGGAATAGCCCGCGCCCAGCAGGCCCACGCCGGGGGCCAGTTCGCGCGCGGTGCGATGGATGTTCCAGCCGCGCCCGTCCAGCCAGTCGGTCACCTCGGCCTTGTCCATGTTGCCGATCTGGGCGTGGATGGCCGGGTTGCGCGCGGCAATGGCCGTCAGCACGCGCTCGGCCTGGCGCGCGCCGCCCACCACGGTGATGTCGCCGGTAATGATCACGCCCGCCGCCTCGGCCAGACCGGGAATGTCCGCGATGGGCGAAACGTCGTCGTGGATGTCACCGAACGCTATCCAGTAGGGTACGCTTTGCATGCGGTGTCTTCCTTGTTAGATTGCGTGACGGGGAGGGAGATGTGGAGCGCGGGTATCGTCCGCGCCCGCACTCTACACCACGCACCCGCCACCTGACAAAACACCCTGCGGGGCGTTTCGGTGGCGATTCCGGCACGCCCTTCACGCCACTCCCGTGACGATTGCGGAAGTTCGGCGGTGAAAGGCAACGACAGCCTGGCCGCTCCTGGGTTACTTCAATATTCCTCGGCACCTCCGGTTCCACCACTTCAGGCGGCACACACCCCGAAACCAGCTCCGGCACCTCATCATGACGCACTCCACCCCGCCAGACGCCGAAGCCCGGCAGGCCCTGCGCCGCGCCATGCTGGCCCGCCGCGCCGCCCTGCCCCCCGACGAGGCC
>NZ_VSMK01000522.1 GCF_011682075.1 Nitratidesulfovibrio liaohensis | reverse complement strand
AGCACGGGCTGCACGCCCGTATTGCGCAGGGCGGATCCCGCGAACACCGGCACCGCCCGGCGGGCCAGGGTGGCCCGGCGCAACGCGGCGCGGATGACTTGCGGGTCCATGTCGCCGCCGCCCAGATACACGTCGATGAAGGTATCGTCGGCCTCGGCCAGGGTTTCCAGCATCCTGTCACGCCATGCGGCGGCAGCGGTCAGCAGCGCCGGGGCGGGGGCGTCCGGCAGGGAGGCCACCTGATCCACCGGGGTACGGGAATATTCACGACCCTGAGTGGACTGGTCGAACGAAAGATATTCCATGGTCACCAGGTCCAGCAGCCCCTCGAAGTCTTCGCCCTCGCCCACCGGGGCCATCACCGGCACCACCACCGCGCCCAGGCGGGTGCGCATGGCTTCCAGCACCGCGCCGAAGTCCGCTCCGGCCCGGTCCATCTTGTTGACGAAGGCCAGTTTGGGCACGCCGAACTTCTCGGACTGTCGCCACACCGTCTCCGACTGCGGCTCCACCCCGCCCACGGCGCAGAATACGCCCACCGCACCGTCCAGCACGCGCAGCGACCGTTCGACCTCTATGGTGAAATCCACGTGGCCGGGGGTGTCGATGATGTTCACGGTGTGGCCGCTCCACGCGCAGGTGGTGCAGGCCGAGGCGATGGTGATGCCGCGTTCCTGCTCCTCGGGCATGAAGTCCATGGTGGCGGTGCCGTCGTGCACCTCGCCCATCCGATGGATGCGGTCGGTATAGTACAGGATGCGCTCGGTGAGGGTGGTCTTGCCCGCGTCGATGTGCGCGATGATGCCGATGTTGCGCAGCGGTGCCGCCTTTTCGCGGGGATGGGGGCGTTTGCCGCCGGTGGCTGCGTGAGACATGGAGAGCTCCGGGGATTGGCGTGCGTGGAAATGAGGAACCGGAGAACGGGACGAGCGAAGGCACAGCGGGTGCCGCCCAAGGCGATCAGGAACGGTCAGGGCAGGCCCGAGGAGCCGGGCGAGACGGAAGCGGCCAGCAGGGCCACGGCACGACGCGCAAACCAGGCCGGGGAAAGTCCGGGGTGCATCCAACACCATTCATGGCCCGGTCCCAGCACAAGAGCGGCATGGTTCAGCCAGGCCGATGCATGCGCCGGGGCGCAGGCGACTGCGGACAAGGGGGCAAGCGGCGCGGAAGATGCGGCACAGGCCGTGGACTGAGGCAGGGCCGGGACATCCATGAAGGTGGCGTCCGGGTGGGCGGCGCGCAGGGCAGCACCATCAGGACAATCGAATTCGTCGATAGCATCACCCCGCGATGCAATGCCGATGGTCGGTGTGGGGGCATTGCGCCAAACGGGCACGCCGTGCGCGCGGGCCAGAACGGACACCTGGTCGGAATGGTCCCCGAGCAGCAGCAGGCGGCCCCCGGTCCCCGTTGTCCCGCCCGCCCCGACGCCAGCTGCCAACGTCTCCAGCAGCGCAGGCAGTGCCTCGGGCGCAACGTCGGCAACCACCTCTTGCCCGGCCAGTTCCAGCGCGGCCAGCACGGGCGCGGG
>NZ_VSMK01000521.1 GCF_011682075.1 Nitratidesulfovibrio liaohensis | reverse complement strand
GGGGCGCGGCGGCGCACAGGCGGGCGCGGGCAAGGCCGCGCGGCGCGACCGTTCAGACAAGTCTGATGGGGCTGGCAAGTCCGGGCGGCGTGACGCGGCAGGTGTACCGGCAGGCGACATCGGCGGTCTGTCCGCGCAGTTCGAATCGGGTGAGGACGGCATTGCCGCCGTCGGCTACGACCGGCACGGAGGCACCTCGTACGGCAAGTACCAGATTTCGTCGCGGGCCGGGACCATGGACCGCTTTCTCGACTTTGCGCGGCAGGCCGCGCCGGACATCGCCTCTCGCCTGGAGGCCGCCGGACCCGCCAACACCGGCGGCAAGACCGGAGAAATGCCGCGTGTGTGGCGCGAAATAGCCGAAGAGCAACCAGACCGGTTCGAGGCCCTGCAAGAGCGGTTCATCCATGAAAGCCATTATGCCCCGGCCTTGCAGGCCGTCAGCCGCGCCGCCGGATTGAACAAGGGGGCGCTGTCGCCTGCACTGCGCGAGGTGCTGTGGAGCACCGCCGTGCAGCACGGCCCCGCTGGTGCCACCCGCATCTTTGCCCGCGCCCTGGATAACATGGCCGAACACCAGTCGGTGGCGCAGGAAGGCGGGCAGGGCGACGCCACGGTGCAGGCGGGCACCGCCAAGGCGGGCCGCAACTTCGAAAAACAGCTCATTCGCGAGGTGTACGCGGTGCGCTCCGGCCAGTTCGGGTCCTCGTCCGAACGAGTGCAGGCCGCCGTGCAGAACCGTCTGGACCGCGAGATGAAGCTGGCCCTGGCCATGACCGACGGCAAGAACCGCGCCTAGCGCGGCTGGTTCCGGCACTGCCAGCCGGATTGTCTGCCGGATTGTCTGACAGACCGTCCGCCAGACGGCCTGCGGCCAGTGGGTCGCGCTGGCCGGTCGGGCAGGGTTGCCCGTGACCTTCGCCCGGGCCGTTTCGCCGGTCCGGTGCCACCCGCCACGCCCTCGTCCCCCCCCAAAAAACACACAGTCCGCAACGTTGCCCGCCATCCGCCGATTCCCGGCACCAGTCCGGGTGTCGGTCTTTTGGCGCGCCCGATCTGTTCCGCGTGCGCCCGTTCGGGCGTTTTCCCCTGCATGGTTTGCAACATTTCTCCGGCCTGTCTGCATCGGGAACAGGCCGGATTTTCGGTGTTTTTTCATCCGCGCGGCGCCCGGCGGCGCGGTTTTGCCAGGCCTGCCGCGCCGGGCGGTTGACACCGTGGAGTCTCCCGCATACTCTGCACATATGAACACGTGTTCATATGTGCAGATAGAATCGATGGCTGGTCGACGCGCAAACGCGCCCCGCCATTTTTCCACGGAGAGACGCCCATGACTGCCTTTCGCATCGAGGAAATGGACTGCGCCAACGAGGTGAGCATTCTGCGGCGCGCGCTGACCCCGTTGGTGGGCAACCCCGACCGGCTGGAATTCGACGTGCTGTCCCGCCGCATGCGCGTGGACATGGACGGCCTGGACCTGCGCCCCGACGACGTGGTGGCCGCCGTGGCCCGCACCGGCATGCGCGCCGCGCCCGAAGCGGCAGGC
>NZ_VSMK01000520.1 GCF_011682075.1 Nitratidesulfovibrio liaohensis | reverse complement strand
GCCGGGGGCCAGCCGGTCACCTTCGCGGGCCAGCACGCGGGCCACCCGTTCGGCATCCTTGAAGGCCAGGGAAACCTGGCGCAGGTCCACGTTGCCGTACAGCACCACCGGCCCAGCGTCGGGCACGGGGCGCAGGGCGCGCCAGGCCAGCACGCCGCCGACCATGCACAGCGCCAGCACGGCGAGGACGAGAATGCGTTTGTTCATGCGCTGCTCCGGAGACACGCGGGGACGCGTGGTGTCAGTTCCGTGATGGTAAGGCCAGCCTAGTTGGCTGCCGGGCAGAAGTCAAATTCAAATTTTAATTTTGAATTTGACACCAACCCTGTAGCCATCCTATAGCATGAGCATGAGGAAGTCGCCCGGTCAGAGTATCAACCACGGTGCCAGCCCACGGCAGGGCCATGAACAGGGTCGCGAGCAGGGCCGTGAATCCACCCGCCAGCGCCTGCTGGAGGCGGCGGGCATGGTCTTTGCCGAGCACGGATACGACCGGGCCACCGGCAAGGAAATCTGCGAGCGGGCCGGGGCCAACCCCGCGGCCATCAACTATCATTTCGGCGGCAAGGACAAGCTGTATGCCGCCGCCCTGCACGAGGCGCACCGACGCTTTCTCACCGCAGAGGACCTGCGTGCGGCGCTGCCGCCCGGCACGCCCCCGGCGGAACGGGTGGGCATCATCATCCGCGACCTGCTGTCCAACCTGCTCACCACGGACCCTTCCGCCTGGCAGCTCAAGCTGATGACCCAGGAGATGATGCGGCCCACGCCCTTCCTGGACGAACTGGTGCGCGCCGAAATCGTGCCCAAGTCCATGTTCCTGCGCGGGGCGGTGGCCGAGCTGCTGGGGCAGCCCGACAGCCATCCGGCCGTGCAGCTTTCGTGCATGAACATCATTTCCATGTGCCTCACCCAGTACCTGAACCGCGAGATTTTTCGCCGGGTGTTCCCCGGTCTTGCCCTTTCGGCGGACGGACTGGAACTGCTCACCGCACACACCCTGTCCTTCGTCACCGGCGGGCTGCGGCAGGTGGCCGCGACGTTGCCGGGGGCGGCCTTGCCGCAGGAGAACCAATGAACGCCGACCACGCTCCGGAACGACGCACCCGCTCCTTCCGCCTTTCCCGTTGTGGCGGATGGCTGCCCCTCGGCTTGATGCCGTCTGGCCTGTTGGCAACCGGCCTGATGGTAACCGTCCTTGCGCTGTCCGGCTGCGCCGTGGGGCCGGACTACGACCGCCCCGCCCCGCCCGCCGCGCCCACGGAATGGAGCGCGGCCAAGACCCGCCCCGAAATTTCCGGTGATGTTTCCGGCAGCGGGGCCCCTGCCGAGTCTGCCGGTTCGGTGGCGCCCCGCGCCGCCGTAAGCGCCGCCACCCCGGACGGCCAGTGGTGGGAACGCATGGGCGACCCGCAGCTGTCGGAACTGGTGGCCACGGCCGTGGGTCACAACAACGATGCCCTCATCGCCGCCGCCAACCTGCGCGAGGCCCGCGCCGTGGTGGGCGTGGCTAGGGGCGCGTTGCTGCCGGAAGCGGCGGCGGGCGGCA
>NZ_VSMK01000519.1 GCF_011682075.1 Nitratidesulfovibrio liaohensis | reverse complement strand
GGCGCCGACTCCGGGGACCCCGGCTGGGCCGCCCCATTGTGTCCCCGGTTGCGCGGCTCCGGGTGTGCCCGCCTGCGCGCCTGTCCTTGAACCGGTTCCGGCGGAGGTGCCGCTGGCGGACCGGGCGCTTGCCGTACCTGCCGTGCGGGGGGTGCCTGTCGGTTCGGCAACGGCTGGCGAGCCGGGCATTACGGATATGACGGGCGTGGCGTCTGTTTCCCCGATGGTACGCGCTGTACTGTCGGCGGGGTGCTGACCTTGGTGTGGCGCCGTGGCCGCGTGCGCGACCGATGGGACGTTCGGCCCGGCGTTGGGCCTGACGTCGGATGTGGCGTCCGGCTTGGCGTCCGGCGAAACGGGGGTGGTGTCCGCGCTGGCATCCCGTGTTCTTGACGGCGTGGGCGTGGGAGTGGGCGGGGCCGCCGCATCCCTCTGCGTGCGGGGCGTTTCTTGCGGCTTGCGGGGCTGCCGCGAAAGGTCCGTCGTCGGTACTGCCGGATGCGTTGCGGTTGTGGCCGGGAGCGCGGTGTTTTGCGTCGGGGGTATCGGGGCCAATTGGGCTTTCAGGGCCGTCGTGCCACCGGGGCCATCGGGCTCTGCGGTGGGTGCGGCGTGAGTTCTTGCCCCCGGTGCATCCGCCGCCCCTCCTGTGCCCTCGCGGTCTGCTGCGCGGCCCCCGGTGCTGCCGCCGTCCGCCACCCCGCCATCCAAACCGGCCAGGCTGACCTCCAGGTACGCCGCTCTCCCGTCGCCCCTGTCGCTTCCGGCACCAAGAGACAACGCCAGTAACAGGGCGGCAGCCAGGCCGTGTGCCAGCACCGAACCACACAGGCACCGCCACGTTGCCGTGTACGGGCGGATCCCGCCGCTGGGCGTGGCCGTGCAGTCGGGCACCGGCAGCACCCCGCCTGCGCTCCACGGCGCGTCCGCTACGTTACCCCGGTCGGGCGCCGCGACGGTTTCCGCATGGTCGGCCAGATTGGCCAGTTCGGGCAGTCCGGCCAGTTCGGGCAGTCCGGCCAGTCCGGGCGAGTCGGGCGGGGCAAGGTGCAAGCCGTCGTGCGTGGCATGGCGGGACATGGCGGTTCCTTTGCCGGAAGGCGGGCGTGGCCGGGCGTGGCCGGGCGCGTCCGGCCCTTGCGGCGCACCGGGTACACAGGATGCGCGGGGTGCGGCTGAAGCTACAGGCGTGCCTGCCCAGCCGGAAGGAACGGGGTGCCGCAAAACCTGGAACCATGCTGCGGCAATTCGGAGCCGCGTTCCTGTTGACACGGAATTGAAAAGTTTCTAGCGAGAGTGCTACGTTTTATTACAAAGTGTAATTTCATTACACGAAATCTCGAAAAAAGTCACACCGCACTGTTCCCGTCGGACGGATGCGCGCCGCGTCGGAGCGAGGGGCACCGGCTGCGGCGCGTTCGGCGCGAAGCACGGACAACCCGCAGCAGGAGGCAGCATGGGCAGCAGGAGGATGATGGCGGCGTGGGCGGCGGCCCAGGCCCTGGCGATGACGCTGGCGATGACGCTGGCGATGACGCTGGCCGGGCCGG